>JAZNLK010000151.1:0-26145 GCA_045579055.1 Clostridia bacterium | reverse complement strand
CGAAAGACCCATTTATGGGTAGCAAGTAAAAATACGCGCGACTGGCAGGTCAATAAAAGACGCACTTGTGCGTAGCTAGTAGAGAGTAGGGCTTTGCCCGAAAATGAAAAACCACCCGCTGTGCGGGTGGATGTTTATTGTATGAGTACAATAATTTTCTACAAATATTCCTATTGTTCCTACATATTTACTTGAGAAGATATTGAAAAAAATGATATTATAACATTATAATCGCGTCATAAAATGCAGGGTTCTTTTGTTGAGAACTGCGGGTTTTTGCCATCGGTTGATGATTATTCTGTAAAATATTATAGTGATGCGTTATATTTGACGTGAAAGGAGTGTAAGGGTGATGAATTGCAACAAAAAATACTGTAGTTTTGACAAATACAGCATTATATATAATGTGGATTCTTATGCCTTTGATGTTTTGCATGATGGAATTCCTATTTTGGCGGATATAGTTTTTGAGGGTGTTTACAAGGATGGAAAGAAGGAAAAGGAACTGAAAGATTTTCCGTTTTCTGAATATACCAATTCTTTTTTGAACAATGAAGATTACTCATACCTTTGTATAAAATTTCGTGAACAGGAAGAGTGCGACAGTGCAGATGTCGTACTTTGGCTGCTTGTGGGTGTTGATAATGTTTGTGTGAAGTTTGAAAGCAAAAACTATTACTGCATAAAGCTGTGCGGAAAAGTGTGTTCTGAGGCGGAAAACAGCGATGATGTTTTTGCTGTATGCCTTGAACGTCCTGCACGTGATTTTCGTTGTGCAATAGGCAGTGCTGTGTCGCCGGAAGATCATGCTGTTTATAATCGAATGACCGACAGCGCTGTCGTTGTGGACAGACCGCACAAGACGAAGCTTCAGTTTGAAGAAACAGAAGGTTCATATAAATTTGAACTGTTTGTTTCAAGGGATGGTGACCACTGCACGGGCGAGTTTTCGTTCAGAGAGAATATCATTGCCGAAAGATATAATATTAAGTTTTCGCCCCGAAACAGAAACTCCACATTTCCGTTGCCACCTGTTGGGTGGATGACCTGGTATGCGGTGAAGTTTGATGCCTGCGAAGAAAATGTTCTCCGCAATGCAAAATGGCAGGCGGAAAATCTCAGGGATTTTGGAGCTAATACTGTTTGGGTTGATTGGGAGTGGTTTCATAATACTTATTACAGCATTGACGGCAGAGAACGTACCGACGGGGTTTGTTCACTTAACCCTGATTTGGAAAAATATCCCCACGGGCTAAAATATGTTGCAGATGAAATCAAGAAGATGGGGCTCATTCCGTCACTTTGGATAAGTTTTTTGAACGAACCAGGAAAAAACGAATTTATCGAAAAATATCCCGATATTCTTGTGGCGGATTTTCTGTCGTGGTGCGGCAGGTACTGGTATGACCCTACTAACCCGCATTATTTGGATGAGTATTTGCCTGCAGCCGTGCAGACTGTGCATAATTGGGGTTATGAAGCGGTTAAATTTGATACAATTCCTGTTACGATGGAAGTGTTGGAACAGCATCATTTTAATATGTATGATCCGATGATTACAACCAAAGAAGCTATCCGGGGCGTTATGAAAAAAACTCGTGAACTGCTTGGGGAAGATATGTATATGCTTTCGTGTGCAGGAGTTTTCACTGGTGATGTTCTTTGGTCATCTGATATATTTGATGCGGCACGTATTGGTGAAGATATTTTCACTTGGGAAGAGTATACAAAAAACATAAAAAGGCTTCAAATCTTTTATGGGATACATAATATTCAGCTTTATAATGACCCTGACAATGTTGTGCTTCGTGATGAACACAGTAATTTTGAACAGGCGAAATCAAGAATGGTGCTTCATTCTCTTCTTGGACTCCCCATAACATTCGGCGATGAGTTTTCGGCTTTGACGGACGAGAAAATTAATCTGATAAAGCGATCACTTCCTGTGATGGACACCCATCCCGCGGATCTTTTTAAAATGGACTTTGATATTGATTGCTTCCCTCTTAATCTGGAAATAGCAAAGCCTTATGAAAACTATCAGGTGACAGCAGTGTTTAACTCAACGAATGAAACTGTCAGTCGCACATTTAATCTTTTTGAAGACTTCCATCTGGAAAGTGGTCGGTATCTGGTATATGATTTTTACCGTAATAAATTCCTGGGACAGATTGAAAGAGACTTATGCCTTGAACTTGAACCGTACGAGGTCAGAGTTCTTTCAATAAGGCCGTGTAAGGATATTCCTCAGATCATCAGCACTTCAAGGCATATAACCCAAGGTGCAGCCGAGATTCGGGGTATGCACTTCGAAGAAAGAAGATTGACACTCAAGTCATCTTTGGTTGCAAAGGATGTGTATACTGTGACAATATATGTTCCGGATGGTTATGATGTTGAGGAGTATAAGGGCTTTGACAGTATCGAAAAGAGCGGTAATCTGGTTCAACTGTCATTTCTTCCCGATGATACGGCAGATTATGATTTTTTTGTATCCTTCAAAATGATTTAATTAACAAAAGCAATAACAACTCAATACTTGTTGAATGGAAAGGAAAATTTCTACAAATTTTCCTATTATTCCGACATATTTACTTGAGAGTATATCAGGAAAAATGATACCATAAATATATAATCGTGTTATAAAGGAGCTAAAATTATGAAATATGTAGATTTTTATGGTCACAAAGTTTCAAAACTTATTGTGGGAGATAATCCCTTCAATGGACATTCTTATATTCAGGATCAGATAACAGGAGCAGAAATGCTTGATTATCACACTGAAGATAAAGTTCTTGAAGCAATACATCGAATGGAGGAACTTGGTATAAACACAATGCTTCCTCTGGCAGATCCTTTTATGATAAGAGTTCTTCGTCATTATCGGAAAAACGGCGGAAAAATGAATTTTATATTCCAGCAATATGCACCAATACCTTTTGATGTAAGTTTGCGTATGATTGCGGGACTTGAACCCATTGGTGCGTATGTTTCCGGCTCATATGTTGACGAACATTTTGAACTTGAAGATAAGCAAGCGGTAATTGATTTGGTTGCTGCCTCGAAGGAAACGGGAATAAAAATTGGTATTGGAACGCACCATCCAGAGGTTATTGAAGCTTGTGAAAAGGAAGAGTGGGGTGCGGACTTTTATATGGCTTGTCTGTATAACTTCCGTCGCAATCGAAAAGGCGAAAAGAGCGGATTTTTGACCGGAAAGACAAAAGCCGGCATTGTTGCAGCACCTGAAGACAGACCGATTATGCTCAATGCCTTGAAAAATGTAAAAAGACCCATTCTTGCCTTCAAGCTTTTTGCAGGTGGTCAGATGCTTTTGAATAAAACGGAAGAAGAAAGAAGAATTCTGATTGAAGAGGCATATGACACAGTATTTACAACATTGAAAGAAGATGATATGGGCGTTATAGGAGTATTCCAGAAATATCACGACCAGATAGGAGAGGATATCGAAATATTTGACCAGTGGGTGGCAAAACAAAAGTAGTATAAGGAGAGAAAAATGCTTACTTCAACGTCAAAAAAAATTGTATTTTCGGCACTTATGTTGGCTTTGGGAGTCCTTTTGCCCTTTATGGTTTCACATGGTTTGGTGCTTGTGAAAGGAAATGTCATATTGCCTATGCACATACCTGTAATAATATGCAGCTTTCTGTGTGGCCCGGTTCAGGGCGGAATTTGCGGGTTTCTTGTTCCTTACCTGAGTTCTGTATTAACGGGAATGCCACTTATGTATCCGAGTGCTTTGCTGATGTCATTTGAACTTCTCACTTACGGCGTGGTGTGTGGTTTGGTGCATAGAATGTTCGGATATTCCTCTAAAATCCGTTATATATACGCAGCACTTATTTTGGGTATGCTTTCGGGAAGAATAGTTTATGGACTTGTCGGCTCGATACTGCTTTTTGCTAATCCTGCGTTAAAAAGTATTTCGGTTGTGACTGCTGTTATCAGCGGAATTCCGGGGATTATTATTCAACTTGTGATTATTCCTCAGGTTGTCAGACTTATTGCCGGACGTTTTAAGGGAAGAACTTCTGCGACCAAAGAAGCTGTGAAGATGATAAAAAACAGAAAAGCGACTATTGTGGTGATAAAAAACAACAAAATTGAAAAAACGCTTTCCAAGCAGGGAATCGGACATCTTATTGATTTGTGCGAATCCGGAGAACTTAAAGATGCAACTGTTGTTGATAATGTTGTTGGCAAGGCCGCTGCAATGGTTTTTTCGGTTGCCGGAGTGAAATCTTGTTTTGGCATTAATATGAGCAAGTCGGCACTGGAAACTCTGAAAAAGAATAATATCGTTGCATCCTATGAGATTTTGACGGATTTTATTCAGAATCGGAAAGGCGACGGAATGTGCCCGATGGAAGAAACGGTTATGGATGTTGATGATAATGAAGTTGCCATGTGCCTTTTGAAAGAAAAGTTACGTCAACTTGCAACAAAAAATTAGCAGGAAGGGATCGGATTTGAATATGTTAAGATGTGGACTCATTGGCGCAGGTTCCATCGGGAAAATTCATCTGAGAGATGCATTATATCCATTGAATGATTATGAAATTCCAGTTCGGCTGGAAGCATGTTTTGATTTGTGTGAAGAAAATCTTGAGAAGGTTGAGTGTGAACGAAAGTACACAAATCTTGACGAGTTTTTCGAAAACGAAAAAGGAAGACTGGATTTTGTCGATATATGTCTGCCAACATTTATGCACAAAGAATTTGCTGAAAGAGCAATGCAAGCAGGATTTGATGTTCTGTGTGAAAAGCCAATGGCGCTTTACTCCGAGGATGCAATGCATATGTGTGCTGTGGCATCGAAAACAGGCAGGAACTTTATGATTGCCCACGTTCTTCGATTTGACAAAGAATTTATATATTTGCATAAGCTTATCAAAAGTGAAAAATTGGGTAAAGTCAGAAATGTGCACTATACTACATATGGCAATGGACTTCCAAAGGGTCAGAATAACTGGTTCAGAGATAAAAAGCTTTCGGGCGGACCTGTGCTTGATATCCATATTCACGATACCGATTTGATTTTGTGGCTTTTTGGTAAGCCTGATTGGGTTTCGACAACTGCTGAGCATAAAAATGGTGAGGTGTGCCTTGATTCCTTTTCTTCAAATATGAGATATGGAGATGGTATGTATATCAGCATACAATGTGATTGGGAAAACAGATTTAATTTTCATCAGAACGGAAGATTTATAAGAATCAACTGTGAAAAAGGTTATATCATAAAAACCGAAACAGAGTTTTTTATGGTGGATTCTGAGGGGAATGAAATAAATCTCAAGGAAAAGGACGAAATCGTTCAAAATAAGACTTCAATGTATTATAACGAAGTAAAATATTTTGTTGATTGTCTGTCTAACAAAACAACATCGTCCGTTTGTTGTCCTTGTGAGTCAGCAATGGCGGTAAAGCTTATTGAAGCGGAAATTGCATCAGCAAAAGCTGAGGGTGAAAAGATTAAACTGTAAAAAAAACGTGCACAGACAAAGCCCACACAAGGCTATCAACCTTGTGTGGGCTTTTGACTATATTGTTTTGTTTTTTCCGGGGGTAGTACCCATTATCTTTTTATATGATTCGGTAAATGTTCTGATGGATTGGTAGCCGCACTCCATAGCTGTCTCTGCAACACTTGCACCGTTTGTCAAAAGCTTTGATGCGTGAGAGATGCGAAGAGTATTTATGTAATAGTTCAGTTTCATTCCTGTATATTTGAGAAAGAGCGAAGAAAGTCTGCCTCTGTCCATATAAAGATCTTTTGCTATGCTTTGTACCGTAATATTCTGTGTGTAGTTTTTGTTGATGTATTCAATGATTTTATAAAATTCTTGCTTTTCCTTTTTTTCTATGCGGGATTTGCTCTCAGCAGGGAAATGTCTCATCAATAGAAAATAAAGTGCTGAATACATATTTTGTGTCACAGGATTCTTCTGCCCGATTTCCACACAGCCTTCATTTTGTATAACATCAAGAATATTGTTTATGTGTTGAGAAAGATTAGTCACCGAATCAAGTTCTTCTTTTGTTATAACAGGCTTTATGGCTTCCGGAACAATTCCGTTGTTCAGGAGAATTGAAACGGGAAATTGTCCGAGACGAAACTTTGTTTCATCTTCATAAGCATAAAAGCTGTGTATTATTTGTTCTCCGATTATTATAAGATCTCCTTCTTTTACTTCGAATCTCTGTCCATCCGTAATAACAGCAAAACCTTTATCAATACATTGCACGATTTCAAGTTTTTCGTGCCAGTGAAAGTTGTGCATTCCTTTGTTCCATACACCGCTTTTGAAAAACATATCAATTGAATTAATCTCGTGTGATATTTTCATATGATTTTCCCCTGATTTTTTGTTCTTTACAAAATTATATCATACATACTTCAAAATTACAACAATATGCGTGTAATTAGATTAAGAAATATCTTGTTATACTGTGACTGAAAGGTTTTTATAATGAGCAAATTCAAAAGGAGATGCGAAATTTCGCATCTCCTTTTGTGTAGCTTAAATAAAATTATCTTACTGTTTTGTACATAGGACCGTATGCCTGACAAGCACGATAGTCCTGACCTTCTTTGTCCATACCGAATGCGTTCCAGCTAGCCGGTCTGAAGATTTTTTCTTCAGGAACGTTGTGCATACAAACGGGAATTCTCAGGATTGAACAAAGAGTGATGAGGTCTGCACCGATGTGACCGTAGCTGATAGCACCGTGGTTAGCACCCCAGTTGTTCATTACATCGTAAGCGGTTTTGAATGCGCCTTCGCCTGTGCATCTGGGAGCAAACCATGTGCAGGGCCATGTGTAGTCTGTTCTTGCCCAAAGCTTGTCTGAAACTTCGTCAGGAAGGTCAATTGTCCAGCCTTCTGCAATCTGAAGAACGGGGCCGAGACCCTTAACGAGGTTAAGTCTGATCATTGTTGCAGGCATCTCAGCCTTTGTAAGGAATCTTGAAGAATAACCGCCACCACGGAAGTAACCAAGGTCAGCCATATTCCAAGTTGTGTTAGCCATAACTGCATCGCAGTCAGCATCTGTCATATTGTACCATTCCTTCATAACACCGTTGCCGTTTTCGTCTTTCACAGCACCGTTAGCATCAAGACAGCAGGCACCGGAGTTGATAAGATGAATGAAACCGTCAGCTTCTTTTGCTTTGCCTTCGATTTCATAGCCGGTTGCTTTCTTAACGGCATCGCCACTCCAGTATGTTCTTACATCTGCGAACATCTGTGCTCTGTTTGTGAGGAGCTTACCAAAGAGCATACCCATACCATTGAGAACGTCGTTTTCTGTTGCAAGGATGTAGGGCTCTCTTGCACCGTTCCAGTCGAAGGAGGTGTTGAGCATTGCTTCGGGGAAGTCACAGTTGGGATAGAAGTCTGTCCACTGTCTCTGACCCTGGAAGCCAGCTGCAATTGCGTTGTGACCAACCATTTCCTCTTCACAACCTTCAGGAAGGTTCTGATTGCCGTTCATAAGGTCTTTGATGATACACATCATCTTAACAACAAATTCGAACTGCTCTTCCTTAACTTCAGGTGACTTCTGAAGTTCTTCGGGGTTCTTATCAAAGCCGATAATGCACTTTTCTTTTGCCCACTTGAGAGCCTTTTCATATTCAGCCTTGTCGTAGATTTCTTCTGTCATACGTCTGATTATTTCAACCTCGTCAACAGATTCAACTCTCATACCGAAATATTCTTCCATCATAGCTGTGTCAATGATAGAACCGCCGATACCCATACAGATTGAACCAATCTGGAGGTATGACTTACCTCTCATTGTAGCAGCAGCAACAGCTGCACGACCAAAACGGAGAAGTTTTTCTGCAACATCTGCGGGAATCTTGTCTGATTCGTCAGCATTCTGAACATCGTGACCGTAGATACCGAATGCAGGAAGTCCCTTCTGAGCGTGTGATGCAAGAACTGCAGCAAGGTAAACTGCACCGGGTCTTTCTGTGCCGTTGAAGCCCCAAACACCCTTAATTGTCATGGGATCCATATCCATTGTTTCTGAGCCGTAGCACCAGCAGGGTGTAACTGTCAATGTGATGTCAACGCCTGCCTTCTTGAATTTGTCTGCACAAGCTGCAGCTTCACCAACACGACCGATTGTTGTGTCAGCGATGATAACCTTTACGGGTTCACCATTTGAGTACTTGAGGTTTTCTTCAAACAATTTTGCGGCAGCCTTTGCCATATTCATTGTTTGATCCTCCAAAGATTCACGTACCTTAAGCACGCCACGGCGACCGTCAATTGTAGGACGGATACCGATTACGGGATAATCTCCCACAAGTCTGTTTTTTGCCATAATAATTTCCTCCTCATATATGTAAATTAGAAAATTTGCTTCTATATATAATTATATACTTGCATTATCTGAAATACTTGTGTTATAATAGAAAAAAGTATAACAATATTCAGATTTTGGTGATTGCTATGATTTATAACGAACTAAAGCAGAGAGGAACGGCAGATTTCCCTATAGAATACCATTATATCGACAAAAACCATACCCGTTATGAAATGTCGGCACATTGGCATACTGAAATGGAAATTATAAGAATTTTACAGGGAGAACTTAAAATACGTCTGAACAACAGGGAGTATATTGCTCAAAAAGGAGATATTATTTTTGTGAATCCCGAAACGGTTCACGGTGCAAGTCCTTGGGAATGTGTGTATGAGTGCGTGATTTTTCATATTGATTTTCTCGACACCACCACATATAGCTGCAAGTTTTTTGTGGAAAGTATTCTCAACCGTGAATTTGTTATAAAGGACTTTAACAAATGCGAAGGAAATGAATTTATTAATTCTGTCAATGATGTTTTTGAGACAATGAAGCATAAATCATCGGGTTATAAGTTCAGGGTTATAGGTGCACTTTATGCAATGCTTGGGGTTATAGTAGACAATCATTTTTACAGCACCGTTACAGGTGACTCGGAGATTTCGGACAGCAAGAATATTCCGAAGCTGAAAAAGGTTCTGAGCTTTTTGAGAGATAACTATGAAAAGCAGTTATCTCTTACGGATATGGCAAAGGCGGCTGATATGTCTGCAAAATATTTTTGCTATTTCTTCAAAGAAAAAACAGGTAAAACCCCTGTTGAGTATCTGAACGGTTATCGTATCGAAAAAGCTTCTCAGCTGCTTCTGAACTCGGATGAAAGCGTGACGGATATTGCATTTTCCTGCGGATTCAACGATTTGAGTTATTTTATAAAAACCTTCAAAGCTCAAAAGGGAATTTCTCCCACCAAATTCCGCAAGGTCGAACATTAAAAAATGAAAAGAAGGGGCTGTGGTGTTAAGTAAAGATATTGTACAAATTAACGATAATGTCACCCTGAGCATAAGCGAAGGGTCTTAAAATACAAAGATTCCTCGGCTTCGTCATATGGTTAAGCTCAGAATGACAATCAGGTTTTGTGCAACAGTGCTTTAACGCAACAGCCCATTGAGGTTATATTTTAACTGAAATAATAGTGTCATCCTGATAAAATTTATTTGCAAGCTTAATTTTGTCGACTTCGTGGGCTGTGCTTGCAGTAATGTTTATGTCAAAAAGATTATCAGATTGATAGGTTACCGAGATACCGGAAATATGGATGTCGGCATCCTCAAATACTCCGTTGATATACTCCAGAGCCTTTTCCTTGTTTTTTACGGAAATTACAATTTCTATTTCTGTTAAAGGTGAGAAAAATTTCAGATTCTTGTGGGAAATAATCTGTACAATAATAATAATGATTGTGGTTGCTATGCTGATGAAGTACATACCGGCACCAACAGACATACCGATTCCTGCAGTTGCCCAGATTCCTGCAGCTGTGGTAAGCCCGGTGACGTTCTTTTTGTGGACAAAAATCATTCCTGCACCAAGAAAACCGATTCCGGTAACAATCTGTGCGGCAATTCGTGAAGGGTCATGGTTTATGTTGACGTTTGTACCGTGAAAATGATTGAGAAAGTCCATAAAACCGTACTGGGAGATTATCATAAGAAGGCAGGATGCGATTGCAACGATGGAGTGGGTTCTTGTTCCGGCTCCCTTTCCGCGGGATTTTCGTTCGTGACCGATGAACGCTCCACAGAAGAATGCAATGAATATTCTCAGTAGAAGTTCAAGATGGAACAAAAATGTGTCTCCGGTAAAATAATTTATTATATTATCAAACATAAAAACACCTCGCTTTTTATATATATGTAGTAATTTAAAGATTATAATAGCTTATAAAAAAACTTTTGTCAATATAAAAAACGGGTTAAATCGTACTTTTTTTGAGGTTGAAAAAACGTTTTGTATAAAATTTTTATGAAAATTTTGGATAAAAGTATTGACAATGAGAGTTAGTTGTGCTAAACTAACTTGTGGTTAGAACAGACTAACCTTCGTTTTATCGGTATTTATTACATAATTCAGATTTTATGAGAGGTCTTTTTATGAACTTGACAGAAGCGGTTGAAGGAAAGGAATATATCATCAGCAGCATTGAGACGGATGATGAAGAAATGGATGCATTTCTGTTTTCGTTGGGTTGCTACAGCGGCGAACCTATTACTGTTGTGTCACACTTGAAGGGCGGATGCGTTGTTTCTATAAAAGACGGCAGATATACGATAGATAATCAGCTTGCAGAGGCTATTATTATTTAAAATCCGGCAGAGATCGTTGCCGGATATCTTAATGAAAATAAGTTAGTTGCTGCTAACTGTTTTTTTGACATATGGTTAGTGATTGCTAACCACAGGGGCGTGAGTATAATTAACTTCAATATACAAAGAGAGGAAGAATAATATGAGAATTGCCTTAGCGGGTAATCCAAACAGCGGTAAAACCACAATGTATAATGCACTCACCGGCAGAAATGAAAAAGTCGGAAACTGGGCAGGTGTTACCGTAGAAAAGAAAGAAGCCTTAATCAAAAAGAGCTTTTATGATGGAAATGAGGAAATGGTCGCAGTTGACCTTCCCGGTGCATATTCAATGTCACCGTTCACGTCAGAGGAGAGTATAACCAGCAGTTATGTAAAAAATGAGAAGCCTGATGCAATCATCAATATTGTTGATGCAACAAATCTCAGCAGAAGTTTGTTTTTTACGACGCAGCTTCTTGAACTGGGTGTCCCTGTTGTTGTGGCACTTAACAAGAGTGACATCAATTCAAAAAAAGAGACAAATATAGATGTTGCAACATTGTCGTCGTTGCTTTGTTGTCCGGTTGTGGAAACAATTTCAACTTCGGCTGACGGTCTTTCAGAGGTTGTGAAAAAGGCGGTTTCATTAAAAGGAAAGCAACAAAAAGCAACCTATACACAGGGTGAAATTAATCTGACCGACAAGAAGGCTGTTGAGCTTGCTGACAGAAAGCGTTTTGATTTTGTTAACAAGATTGTGAAGACAGTTGAAAAAAGAAAGGTTCGTTCAAGTGAAAAGAGCATTCACGACAAAATTGACCGTGTTTTGACCAATAAATGGCTTGGGATTCCGATTTTTGCCGTGGTGATGTTCCTTGTATTTGACATTTCACAGTCGACTCTTGGCCCATTCATTGCCGATACATTTACAGAGTGGCTGGGAGCATTCAAGGGTGTTGTTGAAGGCTGGATGTCCGGGGTTACAAACGAGTTTTTGAGAGCCCTTGTGCTGGAGGGTATAATCGAAGGTGTTATTGCGGTTGTGGGATTTTTGCCCTTGGTAATGGTTATGTACTTCCTCATTGCTCTTCTTGAAGATTGCGGTTATATGGCTCGTGTCTCGGTTGTCCTTGACCCCATATTCAAGAAGGTTGGTCTTTCGGGTAAGTCGGTAATTCCTTTTGTTATCGGTACCGGTTGTGCGATTCCGGGGGTTATGGCTTGCCGCACAATCCGCAACGAAAGAGAACGCAGAGCGACAGCAATGCTTGCTCCCTTTATGCCTTGCGGTGCAAAGCTTCCTGTTATTGCGTTGTTTGTTGGTGCGTTCTTCCCAAATTCTGCTTGGGTGGGAACATCAATGTACTTTGCAGGAATAATTGTTATTTTCCTTTGTGCTCTTCTAATAAACAAGATTACAGCTCATAAGGCAAGGAAGTCATTCTTTATAATGGAGCTTCCCGAATATAAGGCTACGAACGTGTGGAGAGCTGTGAAGTCAATGTGCGGCAGAGGTTGGGCATACATAGTTAAAGCAGGTACAATCATTCTTGTTTGTAACTTTGTTGTATATCTGATGCAAAACTTCAACTGGTCATTCCAGATGGTTGAAGACCCCAACGCATCAATTCTTGCAAGTGTCGGCAAGCCCTTTGCCTATGTTCTTGTTCCTGTTATCGGTGTTGCTGTCTGGCAGATGGCTGCGGCGGCAGTTACAGGATTTATTGCCAAAGAATGTGTTGTTGGCACATTGGCAACATGTATGGCATTCGGACACCTTATGGACGCTGAAGAAGGTCTTGAAGTTGTTGGTGAAGCATCGGAAATTGCAAGCATTATGGGTGGTTACGGTGTGACGGCAGTTGCGGCACTTGCATTCCTTGTGTTCAATCTGTTCTCGCCTCCGTGTTTTGCGGCAATCGGTGCAATGAATGCTGAGCTCAAGAGCAAGAAATGGCTTTTTGGCGGTATCGCACTTCAGCTTGGTGTTGGATTCACTCTTGGTTTCATGGTTTATCAGATAGGAACACTTGTGACAACCGGTTCTTTCGGAAACGGTTTCCTGGGCGGTCTTATTGCGGTGGCTGTTATGGTGGCAATAGTTGTGTATCTTATTATCAATGCAAACAAAAAGCTTAAGGCGGAATATTCTTTGAAAACAAACGCAAAGGCATAGGAAAAGGAGTTGGACATATGTCAGCAGCTGACTGGATTGTTGTGGCAGTTGTTGTGCTTATTATCGGTTCGGTAATCGGATATATAGTCCGTGAAAAAAGAAGAGGTGTGAAGTGCATCGGTTGTCCTTCGGGGAAAACATGCAAAGCGCACAAAACCGGTAATGAATCGGATTGTTGTTGCAATTGCAAATAGAAATAAAAAAAGTTGCAGTCCATTTGAACTGCAACTTTTTTTATCTGTTCATTTCAGTATCAATGGGGGAATAGCCAAAATGTGAACGGTATGCCCGAAAAAATGAAGTATAATCGTTGAAACATACTTTTTTTGCAACCTTTGTGGGCTTTTCACCAAGTCGAATCATTTCACGCGATGCAATAAGGCGTCTGCTCTTTATATATTTCATAGGACTCATACCCAGAGCATTGCTGAAAATCTTGTGAAGATATGTGCGGCTTATAAAAAGCTCCTGACATAGGTGCTCGATGTCGGTTATATCGAAAAGGTGATTGTTTATGTAATTTACAGCTTTACTCATTGCTTTGCTGTAGCCGTCAAATGAAACGGCACCCGCTTCGGAATTTAGTGTGTTATGTGTCAGATATAAAAGCTCGGTCAGAATGTTATAAAACAGAATTTGTCTTTCGTTATCGGAGAAAATTTTGCTGTAATTTATAAGTCGCTCGAATACACCTGCAAGCATAGGAAATCTTGTTGTATCTATAATTTGCGGAGAAGAAAAGACCTTTTTCAGAATTTCAGAATCAGCACCGCTTCGGTCAAAGTTCAGAACAATACGTTCATAGGGACTCATTCCGATTATGTCGATATAATGGACATAAAGAGAAGGAATAAGAACCATTTCGCCGGGTTTAAGTGTTCTTCGCATATTACCGATAACGCAGTCAACGTCACCGGACATGAAATAAAGTATTTCATATTTGTTGTGTGTATGTGCCGCAAATTCCTTTTCGTTTGGGGTTTCGCTTTTTGCATGGTTATAAACCAGACCGTTGTATGAGATGATATAATCCATAAACTCACCTTCGCAGTTTGTTGCAAGATTTGTAGAATAGAGGATTTTCAGCTTTCTTCACTTTTGATTATCAATCCTCTATTTGCGGTTCTCTTATGATTCTTTTATCAGTAAAAACATCTGTTTCGTCAGTGCTGCGTGTTGAAAATTCTGAAATTATAGCACCGTCTTCGCCTGCCTGAAACCAATGCAATGTTTCGGGCATAATTGTGTACTGTTCACCGGGATTCAGAATAACTTCGTGAAATACACTAACATCTGTATCCGGTATTTTTGCCTTAATGTTTTCTTTTTCGCCCTCACCGGAAACATAAAGAAAAACCTTGCCGTATCTGCACCTGAATGTTTCTTCTTTGCCGTCCATACCGGCAGTTGGAACATGTTTATGCTCAGGACAGGTCTGACCGGGAGTCAATACCATTTCCTTTGCACATACTTTTGTTGTGTTTATGTATGTTAAAAGCTGCAGTCCGATTTCGTCAATTTTTCCTAATCCAAAGTCGCATACTTCGATGCTGTTCTTTTCTTTTCCCGTCAAAACTATATTGTTTTTTTCGTAGAAGTCCAATGCTTTTGTAATTTTGATTTCGATATCTTTACGCTTCATGAACGAGGCCTCCTGATTTTCTTTGATATAAAGCAAATGCATTTTGCTGTTATTTGCTTTTTAAATATACAATATTTAACCTTGCTTTGTCAAGTTTTTAATATTAAAATAAACATATATATTTTTAAAAATTTTATCCCCAAAAATTGATATTTGTGTGTTTTGAACGCCAAAATAGTCCCATATGATGTCAAAAACGAATCACGCCTCAAAAGTCGAACAAAACTCCGAAATTTTGCGGTTGGTGGTTCATTTTAAATTAGAGATGCCTGTTTTAGCACAAGAGTGGATTTTTTGCAATGTATTTTTGTAGAAAATGCAATGGTATTTTTGAAAAAAGTATGTTATAATTTTTTAAAATGAGTAAGTATGCAAAAAAGTGAGGATGTTTTATGAGAAAAAGAAGTTTTCCTTTATTGATTGTTATTGCAATTATGCTTCCGACAATCCTTTTTTCTATGCCTGTTTCTGCGGCTGAACTCAGCACGTATTCCGATTTTGAGGACTATAGCGGAAAGTGGGATGGAGTTGAAAACTTTAGTTGTGTTTTGCCAAAATTCTCCAATATTTCCAGAACAAAATGTTCTCCTTCCACGCTGAATGAATACAGCGGCATAACAAACGGTACCGCGGCTGACAACAAATACGGCAATAGCTTGAAGATTGTTCAGAAACCCAATAGTGCATCGGAATCGAATGTAAATACAATGGTTCATTTTGATGAAGAAATGACAGGGTCGGTTTATCTGGAAGTTTCTATGTATGTTGAGAAAAGTGCAACAGGTAAGTATTCGGGTAAAGCAATAAGAATGAACTGCGACAAAGGTCTCATTTATCCTGTTACCTTTAATGAATCGCAGAAAATTGACATTTTCGGAGCAGGAACAGGGGTGACCTGGCTTCCTGACGAATGGTATGATGTAAAAGCATGGTACAACCTGGACAGTGGTGCATACAAGGTTCAGATTAGCAATGACGGTAATTCTGTTGTCGACACCTTTGGCATAACAACCGCAGGCGAAAAAATGAACAGATTTATTTTCTATATGGTTCATCATTGCAAACATGAATCACTTATTGCTGCAGGGGAACAGGTTACATATTTTGACAACTTCAAGTTTGAAAGCACCGACAAGGTTATCGTTGATGAAATGGCAAGTCTAACTCACTACACCTTTGATGAGTGGGATGATGCAAACGGTCTTCCCGCAACTCTTGGCAAAGGAACATGGAAGAAAGGTCTTGGTGGTTCGGGAACACACCCTGTTGAACAGATAAAGACTGACCGTGGTTACAGTGCAAAAATCTGTGCAAACGAAACTGATGATATCTCGCAATTTTCAGGATCGGCAAGACAGGATATTACAAACCCGGCATTGTTTATGAATTTCGGCATAAACATATCCACTGCGGCGGCGATGAAGGTTTCGTTTATGTTCCCTGATGATAATTTCACAAATATACAGATTAAAATGTCAAACAACATTATTGCGTTACAGGCCCTTTCAAACGCAAGCATCACAGCTTTTGACGGACGTGACACAGGTCTGGATGTGAAACTTAATACGTGGTATGACCTTGAAATTGTTCTTGATTATGACACAGGTTACTATAACTATTATCTCACAGACGGAACATTTGAATATAAAGATGCAGGTTTTTCAAAAGAAACGATAGCACAGACTGAAACAAGACTTTACAGAACATGGTTCAGAATAAACGACAGAATGGAAAACAAATATGCTGAACCCTCGGCATTTATTATTGACGATTTTTATTATGGACCCATAAGCAAGCTCTCAGCACCGCTTTATGGCGGAAGCAATCTGACAGATGCTGAAAAGGTATCTCTGGAGCTCCCCTTCAAGAATACAAAGTTCAGATATAATGCAGATGTGACAGTTTCGGACATTGCAAAAGATACTGTTCTGGCTGCAAACGGCACAAGAGTAATCAGCAAGGTGACAACAGAGTTTAATTATGACCTTGTGAAATTTGGAAGTGACGGAAAAATTTATATAGGCAGTGCGGAGGTTGCAGAAGCATCAACCGGTACATATTCTGTTGAAGCAATTGTTAATCAGACCGATTTTAGTGCAGCTGTAACCGTTTTAAAGGACGGAGCGGTTATTGGTTCAGGTGTTGTTGCACTTGGTGATGCGGAAATTCTTATGAAAAAAATAAACTGGACGATTGTGGAGGATGCCGCAAAAGTTGGTGCTGTGGAATACCGCGGAATTTATGCATTTGAGTTGGATAATGTAAATTCTTCAAAGGGCATAATCAAGGCATCCGAACCTGTTGTTGCAAGATTTACAAATGCACTTGACAAAGCTTCATTCAATTCAACGACAGTAACGGTCAATGACGATGAAATTACACCTGAAATTTCATTTGTTGATGACAATACGGTGAAATTTGATTTTGCAAAGGCTCCGGGTAGTACATATACAGTGAAGTTCAACGGCGTTTCTGATCTTTTTGGGAATACAGTTTCCGATTATATAAGGGTGACAATGGATGAAGATGGCGGAATTTATCTGACAGATGTTGAATTTACAAAGAACGGTGAAGTTGTTGATGTGACTCAGCCCGGTACAATTACCGCGACAGTTTCTGCGGCGGCATACGGCGGTGATGAGAACGTAAATTATACACTTGCACTTTATGAATCAGGCAGAATGGTGGACTGCGATTTTGTAAGCTTTACAGCTTCAAAGACGTTGGAAGACCATTCTCTTGAGGTGACAGTTCCTGATGACGGAAAGCACTATGTTGCAAAAACATATGTTCAGAACAGCGAAACTCTTGAGGCGTACAGTGAGCCGGAAGTTCTCAAGGCAACAAACAAGCCTGTTGTTATTCTGAAGCTTGATGGTATTGGTGTTGGAAACAGATATAACGCCTTTAAGCCTGCTTATGATTATGCGGTTGAGAATAATATCAAAATGAATTTCGGTATTCTTGCACGTGATCTTGATTCCACCAATACAGCGGATATTGAAAAACTGGATGAAATGGAAAATCACGAAATGATTGAATTCTGGAACCATCAGTACGGTTCGGGTAACATGAGAGGATACACAAGAGAAGAAATTTTTGCAGATTTTGAAAATGCAAAGGTTGCAAGCGAAAAAACAGGTGTTGAATATGTGACGTTCAATTCAATTGAAAACTATATACACAGCGACATTGTGGATGCACTCAATGCCTATAATTACAAAGCTGTTCTTAGTCGAGCCTCGGAAGACCGTCTTGGATATTACGGATATCTGGATAAGGATAATACCTTTACAACTCTTTGGAGAACCTTTGATGTGGAAGCAGGCAAATCAGGAATACTTGAGGACGGCTCAAGCAAGTCGGGTGCCACAGTTTGTCTCCCGGTTGAAGATATGATTGATGATTGGACTACGGCACAATTTCAGAAATGGCCTTATGTTGTGCTTCAGTATCATCCGGTGAATTGGCCGGCATCAGATTTGACAACCTCGGACGGAAAGGTATATTCATCGGATTATATGTATGATTTTATTGAATATCTTGAAGCTGACGGTGTTATCTTTATGACATCTACGGAGTATATCGACTATTCAAGTATACTTAACTAAATTTTGTAAAAAAGCAAGAAAAGAATAGAATATTATAAAAAAGTATGATATAATATTCATAAATTATAAAACTTATAGTAAAAACATAATTTATATTTTCAGGAGGAATTTATTATGGGAAAACTCAGAGTAGCAATAATCGGACAGGGACGAAGCGGAAGAAACATTCACGGTGCATACTTCCTCAGCGAAGCAAATGAAAATTTCGATGTGGTTGCAGTTGTTGATGCAATCGAATACCGCCGTGAAAAAGCAATCAGAGAATTCGGATGCAAGGCGTTTGTTGAATATCAGGAGCTCTTTGCAATTAAGGATGAAATTGATGTTGTTGTAAATGCGTCATATTCACAGATGCACTACCCAATCACAATGGATCTTCTGAACCATGGCTTCAATGTTGTTGTTGAAAAGCCTTTCGGTGCAACCTATGAAGAAGCAATGGATATGGTAAACACAGCACAGCGCAAGGGTGTACACCTCTTTGTGTTCCAGCAGTCTGTTCTTGTTGACACAATCAACTTTATGAAGGATGTTATTGATACCAAGAAGATTGGTGACCTTGTCACAATGGACATCAAGTACAACAACTTTGCACACCGTTATGACTGGCAGACTCTTCAGTGCTGCGTAGCAGGCGGTCTTTACAACACAGCTCCTCATCCAATCGGCATTTCAATGCATCTTCTTGGTGAATGGGACAAGATTAAGCTTGCTTATTCCGACCTGAGATGCGTAAACACAATGGGTGACAGCGATGACTATGCAAGAATCATCCTTGAACGTCCCGACGGAGTAACAGCAGAAGTTGAGGTCAGCAGTTCCGATCTCACAAATCCTCCCCACTACAAAATCCAGGGAACAATGGGTTCACTTGTTATGAACGTTGCAGGCAAGTATACTCTTACATATACATTAAAGGAAGAACAGGATCTGAAGCCTCTCCAGTTTGCGTCACTTGCTGACGAAAAGGGTGACCCCATCTACTGTCAGGAAAAGGTTGAAAGACACGTTGAAGAAGGCGAGCTTTCTGCAGACCCCTTCAGCTCAGGTTCAGCACGTTTCTATGCTGCTGTATATGACACCCTCACAACCGGCAAGGCATTCATTATTGACCCTGCAAATATCGCAAATGTTGTTCGTATCATTCATGAATCACATATTGCAAATCCCTTGCCCAAGAGATACGCACTTTAATGAGCGTTAAACTAAAATGGTTTATAAAACGGAAATTTCGGCATCTCTGAGTATCCGTAAAATATAAAAAGAAAACTTAAAAAAGAGGTATAGACAATATGTATAAACTGGTTATTCTTGGTTGTGAAAATTCACATGCCAACGGCTTTTTGAAGGCTATTGAAAAAGAAAACCTCAAAGGCGAATTCGAAGTTATTGGCGTATACACCGATGAAGGCGAATCGGCAAAAAAGATAAATGAGGAGTTCGGTATTCCTATAATGGAGGATTATGCCGAGGCTGTGGGTAAGGTTGACGGTGTTATTATCACAGCACGTCACGGAGCAAATCACTATAAATATGCAAAGCCATATCTTGATTCAAAAGTTCCGTTGTTCATCGACAAGCCCATCACTGCAGATGCAGATGAAGCTGTTGAGTTTATGAACAAGCTGAAAGAACTTGGAATCAAGGCAAGCGGCGGCTCTGTTATCCCGTATGAAAAGGAAGCACAGGAGATTAAAAGAATCCGTGAATCCGGTGAAATGGGCAGAGTTCAGGGCGGAAACCTCATATTCCCCTGGCTTGACGATGCAAATTACGGTGGCTTCTGGTTCTACACACAGCATCTTGCACAGAATCTTCTTGAGGTGTTCGGAAAGAATGTGGAGGCAGTTTCCGCAGTTCAGGCAGGAACAACAATCAGTATGATTGCAAAGTATCCTGATTTTGCTGTAACAGGAACATTCCTTACAAAAGCGGTTGGATATTTCACCGAAATTTACTGCGAGCAGGGCAGAAAGTCACTTCAGCACGAGCTTACCGGTGAATCCTTCTATCAGGACACAAAGAACGAGCTTTTCAGATATCTTGACCTTGTGAGAGGCGGCGAAATGAAGGAAAGTTATGCCGATTTGTTCAGACCTGTATTTGTTCTTGATGCAATCAAAAAGGCATATGAGACAGGCGAAACAATTAAGGTTGCAGACGTTGATGCTCTGCTGAAATAATCGAAAGGAAAGCGAATTATGAGAAAATTTATTGTCAGCGGCTTTGCCGATGAATTTGACAGCGATTTGAAAAAGCATGTGGGCGGTTTCAAAGGGCTTGGAATTGACCATATTGAAGTTCGTTTTATAAATGAAAAGAATATTGCTGACCTGACAGAGGATGAGGTGAAGGAACTTAAAGCCTATCTTGATGTGAACAATATCACGGTTTCTGCCGTGGGTTCGCCTCTTGGCAAGGTTACGCTAGATGACGATATGGATGAACATCTGGAAAAGTGCGAAAGGGTGTTTCGTTACGCAAACATTCTTGGAGCAAAATTTATTCGAATGTTCAGCTTTTATCCTCACAAAGACAAGGGATTCTGCGATGCTTCTGTGAAAGAAGTATATGACAGACTTGAAAAAATGATTGCACTTTCCGAGAAATACGGTGTTGTTCTGTGTCACGAAAATGAGCACGGAATCTATGGTGAAACACCCGAAAAGTGCCTTGAAGTCCTGAACCACTTCGGTGGCAGACTCAAGTGTGTGTTTGATATGGGTAATTTCCGTCTCGATGGTAATGACCCCGTTGATGCATATGAAATGCTGAAAGAATATATCGCATATTTCCATCTTAAAGACGGAACAGTTGACGGCGTTATTGTTCCTCCCGGCATGGGTGATGCAAAGATTGAAGAAATTCTTGCTATGCACGCAAAAACAGCGACAGAACCCTTTGTGATTTCAATGGAACCTCATCTTGTGGATTTTACGGGGCTCAACGCCCTTGTTCAGGATGCAACCGTTCTTGAAAAGAAGATTTCCTACAAGGACAGCCATGAAGCCTTTACGGATGCGGCACACAGAATTTTTGATATATTGGAGAGAATAGAAAAATGAAGACATTTAACGTAGACAAATTAACAGTGAACTTTCTTGACTCAAGAGACCTGATGGGAAAGAAGGCGGCGGAGGATATTGCTGCGGCAATTGTTGAGCTTCAGTCAAAGAAGGACGAAATCAACATAATTTTTGCGGCAGCTCCTTCACAGAACGAAACACTTGCTCATTTACTTGAGCATAAGGAAATTGAATGGTCAAAAATCAATGCATTCCACATGGACGAATATCTTGGCTTGCCTGCAGACTCACCACAGAAGTTTGCGATTTATCTTGATGACCATATTTTCAAAAAAGCTAACTTCAGGTCGGTGAACTATGTGAACTGCTCAGCGGAAGATATTGATGCGGAATGTGAAAGATATGAAGGACTTCTCAAAAAGTATCCTACAGATATCGTAATTCTCGGCATTGGTGAAAACGGTCACATTGCATTCAATGACCCGGGCGTTGCTGACTTCAATGACAAGGTATTTGTGAAGAAAGCTCTTCTTGATGATGTGTGTCGCAATCAGCAGGTAAACGACGGCTGCTTTGCCACAATTGACGATGTTCCCAAGTATGCATTGACCCTTACAGTTCCGGCACTTATGGCAGGGGGGACAATGTTCTGCAGTGTTCCTGCACCCACAAAGGCGTGGGCTGTAAATGAAATGTTAACCGCTGAAATCAACGAAAATTGCCCTGCAACAATTCTCAGAACTCACGATAATGCACATCTTTATTGTGACCCTGACAGTTCAGCTGATTACAAAGGTTAAGGAACGGATTCAAGATGATGAAAAGAATAAAAAGTAAAAGAATTATTGTAAAAGATAGAATGTTTGACGGATATGTCTATTTTGATGAAACGGGGATTATAGATGTAACGGCATCGGAGTTGCCATTTGACAAAGAATATGACTATTCTGATAAAATCGTATCGCCCGGCTTTATTGACACTCACGTTCACGGCGGCGTTGATGTGGATTTTTATTTGGGAAGTCCGGAAGAGATTGCCAAGGCGGCAGACTACCATCTGTCCCACGGCACAACAACAATCTTTCCAACCTGCAGTGCGGTGTCTTATGACGAAATGGACAATTACCTGAAAAATCTCAGAATTTGCATTGATAATAAGTGCTCAAAGGCGAATATTCACGGTGCACATCTTGAGGGACCGTATTTTGCTCCCGAAATGTGCGGGGGTCAGAATCCCGAAAACATAACCGAGCCGAAAAAATCTGATTACACAAGGCTTGTGGAAAATCACGGCGATATTATCGTCCGTTGGAGCTATGCACCTGAACGTGACGAAAATGCAGAGTTCTGCAAGTTTGTTGTTGACAAAGGAATTGTTGCGTCAATAGGTCATTCTGCCGCAAAGCAGAAGGATTGTGATGTTGCATTTGAAAACGGTTGCAGCCTGGTTACACATCTTTATTCCTGCACATCAACAATTACCAGAGAGCAGGGCTACAGAATCCTTGGCATAATTGAGGCGGCATATCTTAATGATGATATGAATGTGGAATTGATTGCAGACGGAAAACATTTGCCCCCTGACCTTATAAAAATGATTTATAAGATTAAAGGTGATGACAGAATCATCCTCTGTACCGATGCCCTCAAGGCATCCGGCTCTGCGGTTACGGTTTCGAATGATTACGGTGTTGGATATGTAGTTGAAGATGGTGTTTGCAAGCTTCCCGACAGAAGTGCTTTTGCAGGAAGTATTGCAACCACGGACAGACTTATCCGTGTTTGTGTGAAAGAAGTTGGAATATCACTTGTTTCGGCTGTGAAAATGCTTACTGAGAATCCTGCAAAGCTTCACGGAATCAATGCGGGAACCTTGGAAAAGGGCAAACGTGCAGATGTTGTTGTGTTTGATGACGATATCAATATTATCAAAGTTTTTGTCAGCGGAAAAGAAATCGCATAGTGTTTGGAAGTCTGCTTTTTGTGGGGCAGACTTCTCTTTTTGGATATATTCATATGTTTTTGCAAAAAAGTTCTTGACGAAGAACGTGATTTGGTATAAAATTGTAAAAGATAAAGTCATTGAAAGGAATGATCAAAATGTCGAATTATTATCAAAAAGACCTTGAGACAATGCCTCTGGAACAAATCAGAGAACTCCAGAGCGAACGTTTGATCAAGCAGGTTAAAAATGTTTACGAAAATGTTAAGTACTATCGTGATATGATGGATGCAAAGGGTGTTTCACCTGATGACATCAAATCTGTTGACGATTTACATAAATTGCCCTTTATCACAAAGGCTGACCTTAGAGAAGCATATCCCTACGGACTTATGGCAAGACCACTTTCTGATTGCGTTAGAATTCAGTCCACAAGCGGAACAACGGGAAAGAGAGTTGTTGCTTTCTACACTCAGCATGATATTGACATTTGGGAAGATTGTTGTGCAAGAGCTATTGTTGCTGTTGGCGGCACCAAGGACGATGTTTGTCAGGTTTGTTACGGTTATGGTCTTTTCACAGGCGGCCCCGGACTTAATGGCGGTTCACACAAGGTTGGCTGTCTGACACTTCCTATGTCGTCAGGTAACACAGAAAGACAGATTCAGTTTATGGTTGACCTTCAGTCAACAATTATCTGCTGCACTCCTTCCTATGCTGCATATATAGCCGAAACCCTGAAGGAAATGGGTTACACAACAGACGATATTTCACTCAAGGCAGGTATTTTTGGTGCTGAAGCCTGGACAGAAGAAATGCGTCGTGATATTGAAAAGGCTCTTGGTATCAAAGCTTATGATATTTATGGTCTTACCGAACTTGCAGGCCCCGGTGTTTCATTTGAATGTGAAGCTCAAACAGGTATGCATATCAATGAAGACCACTATATTGCAGAAATCATTGACCCTGACACAGGTGAAGTTCTTCCTGAAGGAAGCAAGGGTGAATTGGTTCTTACAAGTGTTGATAAGGAAGCTTTCCCGCTTCTCAGATACAGAACAAGAGATATTTGTGTTCTTTCACGTGAAAAGTGCTCTTGCGGAAGAACCTTTGTCAAAATGAGCAAGCCTATGGGTAGAAGCGATGATATGCTTATTATCCGTGGCGTGAACGTGTTCCCTTCACAGATTGAAACTGTTCTTCTTGAACAGGGATATTCTTCAAATTACCGTATTGAGGTTGACCGTGAAAACAATACAGACACACTTGATGTTTATGTTGAATTGAATTCGGATAATTTCTCAGATACAGTAAAAGAAATTGCCGCAAAAGAAAAGGCTCTTGCTGCTGCTGTCAAAACAATGCTGGGAATCAATCCAAAGATGCATCTTGTTCCGCCCAAGAGCATAACAAGAAGCGAGGGTAAGGCTGTCAGAGTTGTTGATAAGAGAAAACTTTATTAGTTCATAGAAAGGAAGAATGAAAAATGAGTGTAAAACAGATTTCAATCTTTATTGAAAATAAAAAAGGTTCGCTTGCTGAAGTTACAAAGTTTATTTCTGACAAGCACATAAATCTCAAGGCGGTATCAATTGCCGACACCCAGGATTTTGGTATTCTGAGAATTATCACGGACAATCCTAACGAAGCTCGTGAGCTCCTGAAAGCAGAAGGGTATACTGTTACTGCAACATCGGTTCTTGCCGTTGCCATGAGCGATGCTCCCGGAAGTATGGCTGCAATCCTCAGTGTTCTTTCCGAGGCTGACGTAAGTGTTGAATACACTTATGCGTTTATGTCAAACATTGCAAACAAGGCATATATGATTTTTAGAGTTGATGACAACGACAAGGCAACAAAAGCTCTTGTTGCGGCAAATATTCCGGTTGTTAATCAGGAAGATATGTTTTAGTTTTCTTAAAATTTAATAACAAATAAACCTGTTCACTTATGAACAGGTTTATTTGTTTAGAGTACGTATTTTCTTGCGGTATTCATTGGGGGAATAACCAAATTGTTTTTTAAAAACTCGCGAAAAATAACCGTAATCCATAAAGCCGATGGATTCTGCAAGTGTTTTCAAATCTAGATCGGCAGACCATAGCATATCTTTTGCAACTTTCATTTTGCACTCGTTAATAAAATCTGTAATTGTTGTTCCCACTTCTGCTTTGAATAACTGTGACGTATATACATTTGAGAGATGAACATGTTTGCTGATATCTTTTAATGTCAGGGGCGTGGTTATGTTTTGGTTTATGTAGTCAATAATTTCACGCACATAGCGGTTGTAGCTTTGAGTTGAAACTTTATCGATTATTTCAAATAATATCACATTCAGAATGTTTATCAGTTTTTCCTTTGAGTAAAAGAGTGGAGTAATTCTGTTGTGAGGGAAAGAAGTAATCATGTTTCTGACAAAAGGTGAAATACCGTTTTCGAAATACACTCCGTCAGGAAGCTGTGCATCTTCAAAAACTGTAAAGTTGAAGCTGACATAAGAGACAGGTGTATCTCCGGCAGGTCGATATAGATGCATTCCTGATTTTATAAGTACAGCATCGTTCTTCTTTATAATATATTTATTTTGGTCAACATAATATATCAGTTGTCCGTCCAACACAAAGGTTAGTTCGCAGTGCTTTGGACGGACTGGTCTGATATGAACATTGGCTGAAACGGATGCATTATTGTAATATGTAAGAGTCTTGACGATGTTGCTGTTCATAAACACACCTCATTTATAATAAAATTGTCCAATTTGCGGCAGTCAGATAATAAAATTATCCATTGTTTATATTTGCAAATATTGCTATAATTTAAGAAAGGTTTATTGAATAAATCACAAGGAAAGAATAAAAAAAGCTTGATTTTTTAGAGATAAAGCCTAAAAGTATGCTTTCTTGACTGTAATTATAAAATAGTAGCGTGATTTTGTCAATAATAAAATTATCCAAAAAGGAGGGCTGTTTGAAAATGCATTTCCAATCTAGACATTAGATTGGGATAATTGTCTTTTTAACTTATTGAGTTTTCGTTTTGGAAATAGTATAT
>JAZNLK010000150.1:0-19436 GCA_045579055.1 Clostridia bacterium | reverse complement strand
TTGGCCTCCGACTTCACCTGCTCAACTGTCGGCGGATTCCTCGCTCACAGAGGTATTGGTGTATCTTCCACCAAATACGGCAAAATTGACGATATGGTAATGCAGATGGAAGTAGTTCTCCCCAACGGTGACATTATCAACACTTCTCCCTGCCCCAAACACGCTGCAGGTCCTGACCTCAACCAGATTTTCATCGGTTCCGAGGGAACACTTGGTGTTATGACAAAGGCTCAGATGAGAATTTATGATCAGCCGGAATCGAGACAGTTCAGAGGATTTTTGTTTCATAATATGGACGATGCATTTAAAGCAGGAAAAGAGCTTCTCCAAAAATTCAAACCATCTGTAATGCGTCTTTATGATGAAGCGGAAACAGCATCATTAATAAAGAAAATTGTTGGTGTAGAAAAGCCGGGCGCATTTATGAATATTGCTGTTGAAGGCGTTCAGGAAATAGCTGACCTTGAAATGAAGATTCTTCTTGAGACATTTGCAAAATACGGTGCAGAAGACCTTGGCTCGGAATACGGTGAAAAGTGGTGGAAGGAAAAGATTACATTCTTCTATCCCGGTCATATGATGGATATTCCTCAGTGCTTTGGTACAATGGATACTATCGCACCTTATGGTAAAATTGATAAGATTTATTGGGCAATGAAGGAAGCAATCGAAACAAACTTCCCTCAGGCAAGATTCATTGCACACTTCTCACATTGGTATGAATGGGGATGTATGATTTACGACAGATTTATTGTTGATGGAGAACACGTTCCGCAGGATCCTCACGAAGCATTCAGACTTCACCAGGAAATCTGGAACTGCGGCGTTAGAACTGCACTTGCAAACGGTGGTGTTGTTAATGACCACCACGGTGTCGGCATCAAGCTCGGTCGTCTTATGAAGGAACAGTATGGTCCTGCAATGCAGGTATTTGAAGGTATCAAAAAACAGCTTGACCCCAATGGAATTATGAATCCGTTCAAGCTTGGATTATAAGGGAGGTAACAGAAATGCAATTTACTCAAAAATCAAAAGAACATATAGATAGTTGTCGTTTTTGCTGGATGTGCCACCACGTATGTCCGATCGGCAATGCAACAGGACAGGAAAGAAATACAGCCAGAGCCAGAGCATTGGGTCTTTCATTGGTGATGAGAGATGCAATTGAATATTCAGATGATATCATCAACAATGTTTATGAATGTTCTTTGTGTGGCGGATGTATGACAGATTGCGTAACAGGTTGGGATCCTGTTATGTTCACAAGAGAAGCAAGACTTGGTGCGGCTCTTGACGGAAAAATGCCTGAATATGTTGAAAAGCTCCTCGATAATATTGAAAACAGCGGAAACATCTATGGCGAAAAGGAAATCTGTGATTGCCTTAAGGATGCAATCAGAGATCTTCCCGAAAAAGCAGAGGTTCTGTTCTTCATCGGTAAAGACGGCGCATACAAAGCAGCTTGCAAGGCAGCAAAGGCTGTTGAACTTCTGAAAAAAGCAAATGTTGACTTCACGGTTCATAAGTATGAACCCAATTCGGGCTATGATATGGACTTCCTTATCGGTGCTGCTGCAGAAACAAAGGCATTGATGGAAAAAACTGCCGCTGAACTCAACAAGGTTGGTGCAAAGAAGATTGTTTGTTATGACCCTGCAGACGCAAAGATATTCCTTCGTGAATATAAGGAATACGGAATTGCACTTGATGCTGAAGTTGTTACATTTACAGCATTTTTGGCTGAACTTATCAGCGAAAAAAAGCTTACGGTTAAGAACAACGGCTTGGAATATACTCCTCAGGATTCACCGCTTCTTGCAAGAGACCTTGAGGAAACAGCTCCTATCCGTGAAATCCTTTCAGCTTGCGGAACTGTTAAAGAAATGCTCTTGAACAAAGAATATACAATGCTTGCAGGTAACCTGATTATGAATGAATACATTCCTGATGTTATGAAGCTTGTGGCTGAAAACAGATGGAACAATGCTGAAACTGCTGAAGCGAAAATTCTTGTGACGGCATCACCTGCAGAATATGCAATGCTCAGTGCAACAAAAAACGATAATATTAAACTTATTACAATTGAGGAGGCTATACTCGAATGCTTGTAGGATTAAAAGAAATTCTTGATATGGCGGAAAAGGGCGGTTACGCAATTCCTACCTTTAATATTTACAATATGGAAACTGTTATGGGAATAATCGAAGCCGCTGAAGAAACAAAGGCGCCCATTATCATCCAGAACTATTCAAGACTTGTTACAAACGGCGAAGCATATTATGCAGCTCCCATTGTTCTTGCGGCTGCAAAAAAAGCATCTGTTCCCGTTTGCTTCCACCTTGACCACGGTGCAGGTGAAACTGAGGTTCTCCGTTCACTTACATACGGTGCAACAGGTATTATGATTGACAAGTCTCTCCTTGATTTGGACGGCAACATTGCAGAAACAAAAAGAATAGTTGACATTTGTGAAGCTGTTGGCGTTAAGGTTGAAGGTGAGCTTGGTCACGTTGGCTCTGCGGCAAATGGTGATGAACAGTCAACTGATTACACCGAAGTTGCTGATGCAAAGAGATTTGTTGATGAAACAGGCGTTGTTGCACTTGCTGTTGCTGTAGGTACTGCTCACGGCAGATACAAGAAGACTCCAAAGGTTGCAATCGACAGAATCCAGGAAATCCACGATGCTGTTGATGTTGCTCTTGTTCTTCATGGCGGAAGCGGTATTCCCGATGAAGATATTCAGGCAGCAATCAAGGCGGGTATCCGCAAGGTCAACTTCGGTACTGACGTATGCTTTGCATTCCTTGATGAAGTTTTTGCAACATCAAGAGAAACATACGCAATTGACCTCTTTATGAAGAACGCTGTTCAGAGTGTAAAGAAGTTTGCAGTTGAAAAGATTAAGTTGCTGGGAGCTGAAAACAAAGCATGAGTAAGATTGTCGGAATAGGTGCAAATGTAATTGATACATTAATAACAGTTTCGGCATATCCCAACGAGGATACAAAATTCCGTGCAGACGGTGTTAAGGAATGTGGCGGCGGTCCCTGTGCAACAGGGCTCGTTGCTGCATCAAAGCTTGGTGAATCTGCGGCGTATATTGGTGCTCTTGCCAAAGATAGCGGCGGTGAATTCTTGCTTCACGATATGGAAAGATTCGGAATGAGCAACGATTATGTGACTATGGAAGAAGGAAAGTCTTCTTTTGCATCATATGTAATTCTCAATACCTCAAATGCCAGCAGAACCTGTGTGTTTAATAAGAACAACCTTCCTGATTTTGTTATTGATATGAATCGTCAGAAAGCCATT
Source organism: Clostridia bacterium (assembly GCA_045579055.1). Classification (GTDB taxonomy): domain Bacteria; phylum Bacillota; class Clostridia; order Monoglobales; family Monoglobaceae; genus SIG440. The sequence goes on along the minus strand of JAZNLK010000150.1, from coordinate 16,121 downwards.
GAAAATGCGGAAATTCTTATGGTTGACGGCAACGAACTTGACAATGCGGTGAAGGGTGCTGAAATTGCAAAAAAATCCGGCACGAAGGTTCTTTATGACGCAGGAGGTCTCTATCCTGATGTAGAAAGGCTACTTGCTCTCACAGACATTCTTATTCCGTCAGAGGAGTTTGCTCTTGCAAAATCCGGAGCGGAAACCGCTGAGGATGCTGCAAAAATTCTTTTTGAAAAGTATAATCCGGAATTTGTTATAATTACGCAGGGTGTCAAAGGCGGTGTGTTGTTTGACGGCGAAAATATCACAAGATATCCGTCTTTTAAGGTGGATGCAGTTGACTCCAACGGTGCCGGAGACGTTTTTCACGGAGCTTTTGCGGCGGCAACAGTGAAGGGATACAGTCCTTTTGACAGCTGTATTTTTGCCAGTGCGGTTTCTGCACTCAAATGCACAAAAGTCGGTGCACGTGACGGTGTTCCGGGATATGAAGAAACACTTAATTTTTTAAAGGAGAACGGTCATTATGAATTTGAAAAAAACTTGGACAAAAAAATTTGGTAAATCTGAAATTCTTACAAAAGAAAATGGTACCTGCAAGTGGATTGAGCTTGATATGGTAAAGCTGGCTGATGGCGACACAAAGTCATACAATGAAGTTGACAAGGAATATGGGGTTGTTATTCTTGGCGGCAAGTGTACCGTTAAGGGTGAAGGCTTCAATTTTGAAAATATCGGAAAGCGTAGCTGTGTTTTTGAAGGTGCGGCAACAACTGTGTATGTTCCTGCAAACACACCCTTTTCAATTACAGGCTGCGGTGAAGTTTCAATTGCTGTTGCAAAGTGTCCTTCGACAAACGTTCACGAAGCAAAGCTTATTAAACCGGAAGATGTTATAATCAAGAATATGGGCAAACCCGGTTGGGAAAGAGAAGCGCACTTCAACATTGACGAAAGAGTTGAAGCTGATATGATTTATATCGGTGAAGCATTCGTTAAGGGCGGTCAGTGGGCAAGCTATCCTCCCCACAAGCATGATGATGACAATATGCCGAAAGAGGCTAACACAGAAGAAATCTATTACTATGAATTCAACAAAGAAACAGGCTTCGGTATTCAGAAGGTTTACACAATGGAAGGTGATGTTGATGAGACCTACACTGTAAAGAGCGGTGATATGGTTGAAATGCACAGAGGCTATCATCCCTATCATTGTGCTCCCGGTTATGAAGGCTACTATCTATGGATTATGGCAGGCAAAAACCGTGGTTTCTTTATGACAACTGACGAAGACCACGCGTGGCTTAACAAATAATTGAGAGGGTTGCTTTATGAAAAATGTCAATAAAGTTGGAAACATAGCTTTTGAAACCGTAGCAGGCGAGTGGGATGTCTATTTTGATATGGCACTCACAATGCTTGATGAAATCATGAAGAATAATGCTGCAGGAAAGAATACTGTTATGATTGTTCCGGTCGGACCAACACAGCAGTATCCCATTCTTGCGAGACTTGTTAATCAGCTCAGGGTTTCTCTGAAAAATGTGTATTTCTTCAATATGGATGAATATATGATTTCACCAACCGAAACTGTTGATGTGAATGATCCCATAAGCTTCCATTACCGTATGGAAAATGAGTTCTATTCTCTTGTTGATGAAGAGCTTGTTATGCCAAAAGAACAGAGATTTTTCCCTGAGGTTGGTTCAGAGGCAGACTTTGACAAAAAAATTGAAGAACTTGGCGGAGTTGATTTGTGCCTTGGCGGTCTCGGTATCAACGGTCATATTGCATTTAACGAAGCTCCTGAATGGGATGATCCCATTACGGTTGAAGAATTTGCGGCTCTCGGAACACGAGTTCTTCCCATCACTAGAGAAACAAAGACAATCAATGCATACGGTTATCAGAGAGGAGACCTTCAGGGAATGCCCCAGTGGTGTATAACAATCGGTATGAAGCAGATTCTTGCGTCAAAGAGAATTTATATTGCCCTCAACCGTCCCTGGCAGCACGGCATCGTAAAGCACGTTCTTTTTGACAAGGTAATTCCTCAGGTTCCTGCAAGCTTGCTCCAGAATCATCCAGATGTGAGATTCTGTGCGACAGCAGAAGTTTCGGAAGGTTTGTTTTAAGGAGACGGTATGAAATATTTACTTGGTATTGATTTTGGCGGCGGTGCTTCAAAGGCAACTCTTTTGTCCGAAAAAGGGAAAATAGTTGCAACAAATACCGTTGAATATCCCACGCTTTATCCAAAGTCGGGTTGGGTTGAACAAAATCCTGATGACTGGTTTGATGCCACAAAAGAAAACATTGTGCAGGTACTTAAAAAGAGTGGGATTTCTGCTGATGAAATTGAAGCAATTTCTCTCGATGCGGCAACACATACTGCCGTTCTTATGGATGAGGATTTCAATGTTCTTCGTCCTGCAATTTACTGGACAGATATAAGAACTGTTGCGGAGGTTAATCGGCTGAGAGAAAATTTTGGTCAGGAGATTCTTGAAAAAACTCTTCATAATGTGGACACAATCTGGACTCTTCCACAGCTTTTATGGGTGAAGAACAATGAACCTGAAATTTGGAAGAAAACAAAAAGGATTATGTTCGCCAAGGATTATGTGAGACATATGCTCACAGGTGACTATGTTACTGACAATATCGAAGCGGAAGGCAGTATGCTTTTTGATTACAATGAGCAATGTTGGTCAAAAAGACTTTGCGATATTCTTGAACTTGATATGGATATTTTGCCAAAGGTGGTTTCGCCTCTTGATATAGTTGGTGAAGTAACACAAAAAGCAGCAGAGGAAACGGGTCTTGCTGTGGGAACAAAGGTTCTTTGCGGTTCAACAGATACTGTTATGGAGGTTTTTGCCGCAGGTGCTGTGAGACCGGGACAAATGACTCTGAAGCTTGCAACGGCCGGTAGAATATGTGTTGTAACAGAAAAGGCATATCCGCACAAGAATATGATTAACTATTCTCATGTTATTCCAGGACTTTGGTATCCCGGAACAGCCACAAAATCCTGTGCGGCATCTTACCGTTGGTACAGAGACACTTTTGGTGGCGAGTACGCAGACCTTGACAACGGTGCTGAATCAGTTTCACCCGGAGCTGACGGATTGATTTTCAACCCGTATCTCAACGGCGAACTCACACCCTATGCCGACCCTCTTCTCAGAGCAAGTTTTATCGGAGTGCGTTCAGGTCATACAAAGGCTCACTTCACAAGAGCGGTTCTTGAAGGTGTTTCTATGTCTATGCTCGACTGCATGAACGCATTGAAGGAGATAGGTGTTTCCCACGGTGAAAAAGCTATGATTATTGGCGGCGGCGGCAAGAGTCCTCTTTGGCGGCAGATTACAGCTGACGTGCTTGGGATTATTCTTATTGAAAGAAAACACAGTGATTCATCATTCGGAAGTGCAATGATGGCAGGTGTTGCGGCAGGGGTTTGGGAAAATCCGGAAGCTGCTGTGGCTGTTTGCAATGAAACTGTTTCGTTGACTGAACCCAATCGGAAAAATCACGAGATTTACAAAAAAGTATTTGAAAAATACAAAAAAGTTCACGATGCTTTGGTGGATATTTATCACGAAGCAGAATAAGACAATAAATAAGTAGTTTTGTTTATGCAGTAAGATTCTTCACTTCGTTCAGTAAGACGTTTTCAGATTTGGAATATATGTCACCCTGAACGAAGTCGAAGGGTCTTATTAATTCAAACAGCAACCTTTAGGTGATTATATGAAAATATTTGTATGTGTAAAAATTGTTGACGGCGAATTGAATCCTTTTGATGCTTGTGCTTTAGAGGCGGCACTTTGTGTTGAAAACGCAGAGGTGTCGGTTGTTTCAATGTGTCCCGTATCCGCATCTGAGACACTTCGTTCCCTGACGCGACTTGGTGTTAAAAATGTATATTTGTTGTCGGATAAAGTATATGCAGGTTCTGATACCCTTGCAACTTCTTATATTCTGTCGGAGTTTTTAAAAACAGAGGACTATGACTTGATTTTTTGTGGAAGACAAACAATTGATGGCGATACAGCACAGGTTGGTCCTTGTCTTGCTACAATACTTAACATTGGACTGATTACTAATGTTATGGAAATTTACGATATTAATGATGAAATATGCTGCAAAACACGTCTTGGTGATGAAAAGGCATCTTTACCTGCTTTGATAACAGTTGAAAGGATTAACAATCTAAGATTTCCTTCGATTCGATCCAAACTTGGTGAAATTACTGTTTTGACCAATAGTGATATAAAAGCGGATGTTACAAAATGCGGACTTTCGGGTTCGCCTACGAAGGTATTGAAAACCTTTGAAAATCAAAAGGGAAAGAGAAAATGCAGGTTTGTTGAGTCTGATAAGTTCAAAGAGTTGGTTGATGGTCTTTTGGATGAGGAAAAGGCAGAAACTACATTTGTTGATTCTGAAATCAAGTTAAAAAAGGCTTGGGCGATTGGTGAAGTTGTTGCGGAAAAGGCAAAGCTGATAGCGGAGGAAGTTGTTATTATAAAAGAAACCAATCCGAAAAAGATAGCTTCGCTTGCCAAAGTTGAAAATCCTGAAGCAATTCTGTGGAATGCTGATTTATGGGGCAGACGAGTGGCTCCGCAGGTTTCAGCTATGCTTGAAACGGGACTTTGTGCAGACTGTACCAATCTTGAAACTGACGGTGAAAAGTTGTTTATGTACAGACCGGCAAAGAGTGGAAATATAATTGCAAAAATTGAGTGCAGAACTTTTCCTCAAATGGCAACTGTCAGATGCGAACAAAAATCGGATGATCTGATAATTTCGGGCGGCAGAGGAATTGAAGATTTTGAAAAGTTCAAGGAGTTTGCAAAAAGTATGGGAGCAGAAATCTGTGCATCCCGTGCTTTGGTGGACAAAAACACAGCTCCATATGATATGCAAGTTGGTTTAACAGGAAAAAATGTCAGCCCAAAGGTTTATATTGCTATTGGAATTTCCGGAGCCGTTCAGCATACTTGTGCCATTGAAAATGCAGGATATATTATTGCGGTTAATCCCGATAAAAATGCAACTATATTTGAATACGCAGACTATGGAATTGTTTCAACATTTGAAGATTTAATTAAGAATATATAATCAAAATGCTTTCTCTTTTTTGAGAAAGCATTTTGATATTTTATCTTTTGTATGCATCGACTGCATCACGGATTTTCCAGTCGTTTTCATCAAGAAGTTTTTTTGCGGTTTCTTCATCAACGCCTGTGATGTCACAAACAATACCAATCATTCTTTTTGTAAGCTTAATGTTTGTGGGTTTGAGATTAATCATAAGATTCTCATAAACCTTTCCGGTTTTAACCATCGCACAGGTTGAGAGCATATTGAGAATCATTTTCTGTGAATTTCCTGCTTTCATTCTTGTTGAGCCGGTTATAACTTCAGGTCCTGTTACGGCACAAATTGCGACATCAACAATTTTGGCAATCCTTGCTTCAGGGTTATTTGAAATCGAAATAGTATGAGCTCCGACTTCTTTTGCGGCTTCAAGAGCAGAGTATACATATGCGGCACCACCCGAGGCTGATATTCCGATAACAGTGTCGTTTTCGGTTAGACCGTGTGCAAGCAGATCATTTTTGCCTGCTTCGGCATTATCTTCCACATTTTCCTGGGCTTTAATGATAGCGGAGGGACCACCTGCAATAATTGCAGTGAAAAGGTCACAATCAACACCAAAGGTGGGAGGACATTCTGCAGCGTCACTGACAGCCAGTCTTCCTGATGTACCTGCACCCATATAATAAATTTTTCCGCCGTTGTTGATTGAATCAACAATAAGGTCAATGGCTTCTGCAATCTCATTGAGAGCTGTTCCTACAGCTTTTACGGAGTTCATATTTTCTTCGTTTATTATCTGAAGCATTTCCATATTGCTCATTTTGTCAATATGCATTGTTTTTTCATTTCTTGTTTCGGTTTTAAGCATTTTTATTTCTCCTTTTTTAATGTTGGTTGTTAAGTAAATTATTGAATATAGTTTTCTTGAACTCAGTTGTTGCAGTTGAAAACTGGCTACAGCATTCAACACATGCACCATATATTGGAGGCGCTGAAGGTATAATGATGTTCATATTGTCTCCAAGCTCTGCTTTCATAAGCGGAAGAATAATTTCCTCTTCTTTTGTCAGCCCACCTGTAACGATAACGGTGTTTTTGCAGTCATATTTTTTGTTTGTGAAAGCAATCATTTTGGAAAATTCACTAATGTTGTATTTTATGATGTTTTTTGCAATTTCATCGTTTTTTCGATATGCGTCAAAGACAATTGGTGAAAAAGAAGCGACAAATTCTTTGCCCTTGATGTAAAAATCATTTAGTTTGTCCCATATTTTGCCGCCAAGCTTTTCTTCAATCATTGGAGTCATAATTGTTTTTTCGCCAAATCCGTCACTTTCGGCAAGTGCTGCACGTATTGCATCCCTTGACATTGCGTAACCACTGCAAATATCGTCGAAAAGATATCCCCAGCCGCCGACACGTTGCAGATTTCCGCCAATGTTTGCAAAAATCACGGAACCTGTGCCGCAGATAGCTGCCATTGAATTGCCTTGAACATTTGCACTTTGGAATACGTTCATTATGTCTGAGTTAAGAGCAATCTTCATATGTTTGTATTGTTTGTTGAAAAATTTTGTAAATTTTTCACGGTTATCACCGGTCAGACATCCGGCAAAACCGGCGTAAATTCCGGAAACATTCGGATTTATTGCAAGAAGACTATCAATGCCAAACTGAAGGTTTTGACAAGCTTTTTCAAAGCCAAAAGATGTGGGGTTACACCCTTGAACAATAAGCCGTTTCAGAATCTGACCCGAATCGGAGAACAAAACCAGATCGGTCTTGGTTGCACCGCCGTCAATTGCAATAAAAACTTTTGATGAATTTTCGATATTTGTATCAAAAATCGCATTAAGAGAAATTTCAAGAATTTCACACAAGTTATAAAGTGTCGGAATTTCAGGGGTTGCTGTGCCGCATTCCCATTTTGAAATACATTGAGGCGTTACAAAAAGTTTTGATGCGAGTTCGGCTTGGGTAAGCCCTTTGCGTTTTCTGTATTTTTTTATATTATTGGCAAGCAATTTTGAATTGTACATTGCATTTCCCCCTTTTTTTCGATTATATCACGTATAAGTTGAAATTTCAATGATATCTTCGATTTACACGTGTAAATCTCGCAACTTTCAGTTGATGGCGAAAGTGACAAAAAATTCAGGAATTATTGTCTATTAGCAATAAAAACCTTTGAATTTGATTGACAAAAATGTTAATTTAATATATAATAATAGAAGTTTATGCGTAAGAATAAAAGGGTGTAGGGTGTTAATTTTATGATAAGGGTTCAAATGAGAAATAGGGTATTGGCATTGGTGGATATTGCAATTTGCTTTATGGCATATTTTGCAATTTTTCTTCTTGTATATCCTATGGTGGGAACGTTTTCTTATTTTGGTGCAAGCTTATTGAATGTAGTTTGCGCATCTGTTGTTTTTTTTGTCCTGCTTTTTGTATTTGATGTTTATAGCACAAATTGGATATATGCCGGCGCCGGTGAGTATATAAAAATTATTATGGCGTGTTTGATTGCATCGGTAATAAATATTATTCTTGGTTTTTTCCTGCCTAAGTCTTATGTGACAACAAAGTTTAATGTTGCTGCAAGCATTGCCGCAACCCTTGGAGTATGTTGTTGTCGTTTCTTTGTTCGTCTTATATATAACTTGAGTTTTGTGAAAACAACATACGGATTGAAACGAGTTTTGGTCATAGGAGCAGGGCATCTTTCAGTTGCATTTTTGCGTGATTTGGCACATAACGATAGACTTAACTATGACGTTGTTGGGCTAATTGATGACGATAAAGAAAAACAGAATATCAGATTCCATAATGCAAAAGTTCTTGGTGGAAGGGATGATATTGCACGTATTTGTGATGAAAAAGATGTAGAAGAGATTATTTTTGCAATATATTCCATTGATCAGAAAGAAAAAACAAAGATTCTTGATATATGTAATAATACCGGACGGAAAGTAAGGATTCTTCAGAGCCTTGCGGCGAACATTAACGAAGTTGACGCTTATGAGAAGAAAATTAGGGATATTGCGATTGAAGATTTATTAGAACGTGATGCAGTTTGTCTTGATAATGAACTGATTCAACGTGATATTTGCGGGAAGGTTGTCCTTGTTACAGGTGCCGGCGGTTCGATTGGTTCAGAGTTATGCAGACAACTTGTGAAATATAACCCCAAGACTCTGGTTATTCTTGATATTTATGAAAATACCACTTATGACCTTCAAAATGAACTTAACGAAGATTATCCGAACATCAATCTTGTTACCTTGATAGCATCAATTCGTGACAAGAACAGACTTGATGTAATTTTCAACAAATATAAACCTGATGTTGTATTCCATGCTGCGGCTCATAAGCATGTTCCGCTTATGGAAGATAGCCCTTGTGAAGCTATTAAGAATAACGTTCTCGGAACCTATAATGTTGCTCTTTGTGCGAAGGAATCGAATGTCCGCAGGTTTGTTATGATTTCAACTGACAAAGCTGTTAATCCTACAAATGTTATGGGTGCAAGCAAGAGAATGTGCGAGATGATTATCCAGACTATGCAGAAATACAGTTCAACCGAATTTGTTGCTGTGCGTTTCGGCAATGTTCTTGGCTCAAACGGATCTGTTATTCCTCGTTTCAAAAAACAGATTGAAAAAGGTGGACCCGTGACGGTAACTCATCCGGAAATAACACGATTCTTTATGACAATTCCTGAAGCTGCACAGCTTGTTCTGCAGGCTGCGGCTTATGCAAAGGGCGGGGAAATTTTTGTTCTCGATATGGGAAAACCTGTGAGAATTTATGATCTTGCAAAGAAGATGATAATGCTTACAGGCTTTAAGCCGGATGTTGATATCAAAATTGAATTTACCGGACTTAGACCCGGTGAAAAGCTTTACGAAGAACTTCTTATGAATGAAGAAGGTCTTGAAGGCACAGCTCACGAGAAGATTTTTATTGGTAAACCCGGCAATCTTACCATTGAAGAAATGGATTCAAAAATTGACAGACTGAAAGCAGCAATCGACGAAGACGAAGAGGAAGTGAAAAGGATTATTGCTGAAGTTGTTCCGACGTATAGGATTTACGTGGGATAAATGAATAAAAAAACTAGTTTTTTTGTAAAAAGGTATTGACTTTAGGACTTTAATGTGCTAAAATAAGGAACGTAATTTAAAATCTCATAAAAAATAAATGCGTTTGAACAGAAACAAGTAGGGGTCTATGGAGCCTGGAGAGAGTTGTCGGCTGGTGCGAGACAATGGTAAAGTTCTCCCTGAATACATTCTGCGAGCAGTGCACCGAACGGAAACCAGTAGGCTGCAACGGGTGTTCCCGTCATAGAACAAGGGTATTATCTGATACCTGATAAGGCCGTGATCGTAAGATTTCGGTGAACTGAGGTGGTACCACGGGAAATTCTCGTCCTCTGAAAAAATTTAGAGGGCGATTTTTTTTTCAATTGCCCTAAAAAAGAAAGGGTGATTTTTATGATTTTGAAAATTACGTTGTTGATTATTTTCTTTGCGGTTATGGTTGCTGTCGGTTTATATTGCCGAAAACATTCAACCGACGTAAGAGGCTTTGTTCTTGGCGGTCGTGCTGTTGGACCATGGCTTACGGCTTTTGCTTATGGCACATCTTATTTTTCGGCTGTAATTTTTGTGGGTTATGCCGGACAATTTGGTTGGAGATTCGGTGTGGCTTCGACCTGGATTGGTATTGGTAATGCTGTTGTCGGTTCGTTGCTTGCGTGGATGGTCCTCGGTCGCAGAACAAGACTTATGTCACAGCATCTTGAAAGTTCAACCATGCCGGAGTTTTTTGGCAAAAGATACAAAAGCACTGCACTTAAAATTGCTGCTTCTGTTGTAGTATTTATCTTTCTGATACCGTACACTGCATCGCTATATAACGGTTTGTCAAGGCTTTTTTCTATGGCTTTTCCCGGTATCAGTTATGATGTTTGTGTAATTGTTATGGCTGTTCTCACCGGTGTTTATGTTATTGCCGGCGGATATATGGCAACTGCGATTAATGACTTCATTCAGGGAATAATAATGCTTGTTGGTATTGTTGCTGTTATTGCGGCTGTACTTTCGCAAAACGGAGGATTTATTGAATCACTTAATGGTCTTGCTGAAGTGGAAGCGGCAGGTGCTGCTCCGGGAGCATTCAATTCATTCTTTGGACCCGATCCTCTTAATCTTATGTTCGTTGTTATCCTGACGTCCTTGGGAACATGGGGTCTTCCGCAGATGGTTCAGAAGTTTTATGCAATCAAGAGTGAAAAGGATATTCAAAAGGGAACCATTATTTCAACAATATTTGCTCTTGTTGTTGCAGGGGGCTGTTACTTCCTTGGAGGATTCGGAAGACTTTTCACCGATAAACTTACCATTAGTGCATCGGGTGCTATTGAAGGCGGGTTTGACGCTATAATTCCAACAATGCTTTCGGGACTTCCTGATATCCTTATTGCGATTGTTATTATTCTTGTGCTTTCGGCATCAATGTCGACTTTGTCATCCCTGGTTCTTGCTTCGAGTTCAACATTGACTCTCGATATGCTTAAAGGTCACGTAATCAAGAATATGTCTGAAAAGAAACAGGTTCTTGTTATGAGAGTGCTTATCGTTGTATTTATAGCAATTTCTGCTTTTATTGCAATAAACAAAGATAAGCTAAGTGCAATAGCCGATATGATGGGTATTTCCTGGGGTGCTCTTGCAGGTGCATTTCTTGCTCCGTTTTTGTTTGGGTTATATATAAAGAGAGTGACCAAGACGGCTGTCTGGGCAAACTTTATATTCGGTGCAGGGGTTATGATTTTGAATATGTTATTCAGAACATCATTCCCGCCCATTCTTCAGTCGCCTATTAATTGTGGCGTTATAGCTATGCTTGCAGGATTTGTGATTGTTCCGGTTGTCAGCATCTTTACGCCAAAGCCGGATATTGAGAGCGTTAACGAGATGTTCTCTTGCTATAACCGAAAGGTTGTAGTTGATTCCAAGGACTCATTGGGCGATTGATTTAAATACATAAACAATACAGTTACCCTGCCGTATTATGCGGCAGGGATAGCTTGTTTTTATAAAAAGAAAGGAATCACGTTTTTTCGTGAGGGTGAGGTGTAGATTTTATGCCGATTACAGAGATTTTACAAAAAAATGCGGATTTTTATCCCAATGACGTAAGTTTGGTTGAGATAAATCCCACATATGAGAATCAGTCGAGAATGACTTGGCGTGAGTATTCTCTTATTGAGGCAAATCCCAACGAAGCATACAGAAAGGAAATTACATGGAGTGAGTTTAATAAGCGTGCCAATCGTTTTGCAAACTTCTTGCTTTCAAGAGGGATAAAGAAGGGTGATAAGGTTGCTATTCTCCTTATGAATTGCATTGAATGGCTTCCTATTTATTTTGGTGCGTTAAAGACGGGAGCAATGGCTGTTCCGCTTAATTACCGTTATGCATCTGATGAAATAAAGTACTGTCTTGAACTTGCTGATGCAGATGTTCTTATCTTTGGTCCTGAATTTACAGGTCGTGTTGAACAGATTTGTTCAAAGGTGAAAAGAGTTAAAATGTGGCTGTATCACGGTGATGATTGCCCTACATTTGCTGAAAGCTATGACAGTCTTATGGCATACACATCTTCAAAAAATCCGCAGATTAAGCTGACAGATGACGATGATGCCGCAATCTATTTTTCATCAGGTACAACTGGTTTTCCAAAAGCTATTATTCACAAGCACAGAAGCCTTGTTCATTCCTGCTTGACAGAGCAGAATCATCATTCACAAACAAAGGATGATGTTTTCCTTTGCATTCCGCCCCTTTATCATACCGGAGCGAAGATGCACTGGTTTGGTAGCTTTCTTGTGGGTGCAAAATCTGTATTGCTGAAAGGCATTAAACCGGACTGGATTCTTAAAGCTGTTTCGGAGGAAAAATGCTCCATTGTTTGGCTTCTTGTTCCGTGGGCACAGGATATTCTTGATGCAATCGAACGTGGTGATATAAACCTCAAAGATTATGACCTTGAACAGTGGAGACTTATGCACATCGGGGCTCAGCCTGTTCCACCAAGCTTGATAAAGCGTTGGAAGAGTGTGTTTCCAAATCATGCGTACGATACAAACTATGGTCTTTCTGAATCAATTGGACCGGGTTGTGTACATCTGGGGGTTGAAAACGAGCACAAAGTTGGAGCAATCGGAAAAGCAGGTTTTGGTTGGGAAGTTAAGATTGTTGACGAGAACCGCAATACCGTTGAACGTGGTGAGGTTGGCGAACTTGCTGTAAAAGGTCCCGGTGTTATGACGGCTTATTATAAGGATGAGAAAGCAACCAATGATGTTCTCAAAGACGGTTGGTTGTTTACAGGGGATATGGCAAGAGAGGACGAGGATGGGTTTATTTTCCTTGTTGACAGAAAGAAAGATGTTATTATCTCAGGAGGGGAAAATATTTATCCTGTCCAGATTGAAGACTTTCTCAGGAAAAACGAAAAGATTAGTGATGTTGCTGTTATCGGACTTCCGGATGCAAGACTTGGCGAAATATCTGCAGCAATCATTCAGATTAAAGAAGGTATGGAAGCAACAGAGGATGAGATAAACGAATTTTGTCTTGATCTTCCAAAATACAAGAGACCCAGAAAGGTTATCTTTGCCGACGTACCCAGAAACCCAACCGGTAAGATTGAAAAACCGAAGCTCAGACAGATTTACTGCGGTGAAAGTGTTGTTGCACAGCAGAATGAAATAAAATAAATTTTGAAAGGAATACATACTATGAAGAAGTTATTGCTTGGTAATGCTGCTGTAGCTCGTGGTGCATATGAAGCAGGTGTTAATGTTGTTGCGTCATATCCAGGAACACCCAGCACAGAAATTACCGAAGAAATTGTTAAATTTGAAGAAATATATGCTGAATGGTCACCAAACGAAAAAGTTGCCGGTGAAGTTGCAATCGGTGCATCAATTGCCGGTGGCAGAGCCATGAGCTGTATGAAGCATGTTGGTCTTAATGTAATGGCTGACCCGGTATTTACGGTTAGTTACACCGGCGTAAACGGAGGTCTGGTGTTCTGCGTTGCAGATGATCCGGGAATGCATTCCTCACAGAATGAGCAGGATTCCCGTCACTACGCAAAGGCATCAAAAATTATGATGCTTGAGCCTGCAGATTCTTCCGAATGTAAGGAATTCACACGTATGGCATTTGACCTTTCAGAAAAGTTTGACACACCGGCATTTATCAGACTTTCAACAAGAGTTTCACACTCACAGAGTTTGGTTGAACTGGGAGAGAGAGCAGATGTTCCAGTTAAGGCATACGAAAAGAATCCTGCCAAATATGTTATGATGCCGGGCAATGCAATCAAACGTCATGTTGATGTTGAAAAGCGAATTGCTGATTTGATTGAATTTGCTGAAACAACAGAACTTAACGCTGTTGAAGAAAATGGTTCAAAAATCGGTATAATCACAGCCGGTATTGCTTATGCATATGCAAAAGAGGCTCTTGGTGATAAAGCGGACTTTTTGAAGCTTGGTATGGTGTATCCACTTCCTGAAAAGAAGATTGTTGAATTTGCGAAGAAATATGATAAGGTATTTGTTATTGAAGAGCTTGACCCGGTAATTGAAAACCATTGTAAGGCTCTTGGAGTTGATGTCTGTGGCAAAGAACTTTTCACACTTCTTGGTGAGTACACTCCTGCAATGATAAAGATGGCAGTTCTCGGTGAGGATGCACCGGAGGTATTGAGCGCTGATGAAGCTATACCTGTTCGTCCTCCGGTTATGTGTGCCGGTTGTCCTCACAGAGGAACCTTTTACGTTCTCAAAAAGCTTGGACTTGTTGTTTCGGGCGATATTGGTTGTTATACGCTCGGTGCAACGCCGCCACTTCAGTCTGTTGACACAACAATCTGTATGGGCGCATCAGTCAGTGCGGCTCACGGTATGGCAAAGGCTCAGGGTGCAGAATTCAACAAGAAACTGGTTTCTGTAATCGGTGATTCAACATTTATGCATTCAGGTATCACAGGTCTTGTGGATATTGTTTATAATAAAGGCAACAATACGGTTATTATCCTTGATAACTCAATCACAGGTATGACCGGTCATCAGGAAAATCCCACAACAGGAAGAACAATCAGAGGTGAAGCAACAAAGCAGGTTGACCTTATTGCTCTTTGCAAGGCTGTTGGAATTGACAGAGTTACAGTTTGTGATCCCTTTGATATCAAGAAGTTTGAAGAGGTTGTGAAGGAAGAAGTGAATGCAGAAGAACCTTCTGTAATCATTGCTCAACGTCCTTGCGCACTGCTTAAAACAGTTAAGTATTCCGGCAGATGCAAAATTACAGACAAATGTAAAAATTGCAAGATGTGTATGAAACTCGGATGCCCTGCAATAACACTGAAGGATGGCAAGGTTGTTATTGATGCAACACAGTGTAACGGTTGCGGTCTCTGTATAAATGTTTGTCCTTTCGGGGCTATTGAAAAGGAGGAAAACTGATATGACAAAGAATATTATGATTGTCGGTGTCGGAGGTCAGGGTACTCTCCTTGCCAGCAGAATTTTGGGTAACACAGTTATAAATGAGGGTTATGATGTTAAGGTTTCTGAAGTTCACGGTATGAGCCAAAGAGGCGGAAGTGTTGTAACATATGTTAAGTACGGTGAAAAGGTATATTCTCCTATTGTTGACAGAGGTGAAGCGGATGTGATTCTTGCTTTTGAACTTCTTGAAGCATACAGAGCCCTTCCATATCTTAAAAAAGGTGGTAAGATTATTATCAACAATCAGCAGATTGATCCAATGCCCGTAATCACAGGTGCTGCAGAATATCCTGCAAATATTGGTGAAAAGATTTCTGCGCTGTGTGATACAACTATTGTTGATGCACTCAGTCTTGCAAAGGAAGCAGGGAATATCAAGGCCGTTAACGTTGTCCTTATAGGTGTTATGGCAAAATCAACAGATATACCTTATGAAAAATGGATTGAAACAATAAAGACAACTGTTCCGGAGAAATTCCTTGATGTTAACTTAAAAGCTTTTGAACTTGGATATAATAACTAAACGTGAAAAGTAAAGGATGTTTTATCATGAAAATATGTGTTTTTGGAGCAGCCAGTGACAAAATAAGTGATACTTATATAAAAACAGTTGAGGCCATGGGCGAAAAACTGGCACAAAGAGGTCACAGTTTGGTCTTTGGTGCAGGCGGAAACGGTCTTATGGGGGCTGCAGCCCGTGGCGTTAAACGTGGAAAAGGTGAAATATACGGGGTCATTCCTCATTTTTTTAGAGAGGAAAACGTTGAGAAAATCTACGATGAATGCACTGAACTGATTTTTACGGATACAATGGCTCAAAGAAAAACAAAAATGGAAGACCTCGCTGATGCTTTTATCGTTGTTCCGGGAGGAATAGGTACATTTGAAGAGTTTTTTGAAGTCCTGACTTTAAAACAGCTTTCAAGACATACCAAGCCCATTGCTGTTTATGATATAAATGGCTATTACAAAAATATGGATGCGTTTCTTGAAGTGGCATATCATGAACAGTTTATCAGAGAGGATTGTCGTGAACTTTATTGTTACAGCGATGATGCGGAAGAAATTCTTGATTATATTGAGAACGATGAACGCAAGCAACATGATGTTCATGACCTGAAGAACGGTTAATAATACGAAAAGAAGGTTCTTTCATAAATATTTGGTGGATCAAAGCTCCCTCAATGTTGCTCGAAATGACAACAAGTTCAGCACCCGATGTCATTTTGGGCGAGGCGTATGCGAAGACGGAAGAGTCATAATCCCTAACAATTAATATAGAACCGAAAAGAAGCCCGGCACGTGCCGGGCTTTTATGTTAGTGTGCCGAGCATGGCATTTAACTTGACGGTGAAAGTCCGTTATGGGGGTACATATCAACCAACCATTAGTGAAGCACAAGCTATCCACCGTGAGG
>JAZNLK010000149.1:0-14445 GCA_045579055.1 Clostridia bacterium | reverse complement strand
TGAACCTGTCACAAACACAAGATCGCAGTCTTCAACAAGTGAATAGTCGATGTCTTTTTCTGAAAAAACTGCGTTTGTTCCAACACAGTGGAAGAATGAACGTTCACCAGTTTTGTCAAGCATCAGAACTGATGCCGAGGTCTGAACGGTTTCATCGGTTTTGAGACCTGCGGTGTTTACGCCTGCCTGAGCAAGCTTGTCACGGAGAAAGCTTCCGAAAACATCGCCACCCACTTTTCCAATCATAGTTGTTTCAACACCCAGCTTTTTCAAGTTGATTGAGGCAGTCATTGCATTTCCGCCGTTGTGGAGAGTGATTGAGTTAACAGGGAGAAGAAGACCCTTTTCGGGGTATGAAGTCACGGGTTCAACAATAACATCCGCAACCAAAATTCCGACACATGCAACTTTTTTCATCAGGGCAACATTCTCCTTACTGTGGGTTTGGGATATACCATACATTGTGCAAATGCTTCAGCATACTGTGCTCCGCACTGATAGCCACGGTATTTGGAAATTGTCTTTACCATATCCGCAAAGTCAATATTGTCATGCTCTCTCATCCATTTGAGCTGGCTTACGTGACATTCAAGCATTTCAAGCTTCAGGTCAATTTCATCTGTGATATCCACATATTCTGTGGGGAGAAATTCATTACCGCCAAGGTTGTCCATATAGAAAATGGGCGTTACCTGAGAAGGCATTGCAACCCCGGTTTCATAGTGGGGGCAGCTTGCGGCAAATGCCGCATCAAACACCAGGTTACTAACTGCCACGTGGTCGGGCATATAATCGTTGGGTGCGTGTGTGATGATGAAATCAGGTTGTGCTTCACGGATAACATCCACAACCTTGTCACGATGCTCCTTGTTCTGGTGATAAACCACAAGGTCACCGATATCACAGGTAACAACCTTGATTCCGGCAAGAGAACCTGCCTTCTTTGCTTCTGCGATACGGATTTCACGGAGTTCATCAGGCTGAATTACAACGTGACCCATATTGCCGTTGCAAACATGGCATACGGTAACGTTGTCGCCGCGCTTAACGCATTTTGCCAATGTTCCGGCACAGTTAATTTCTATGTCGTCGGGATGACAACCGATTGCGAGTACATTCATTATGTAAAACTTCCTTTCTGTGAGATAATGTGTATATTATACCAAATGATTGAAGAAAAGTAAATGCATTATTATATAAAAAATCTACATTTTTGTACTTTTTTAAAGCTTATACAAATCTTCAATTGCTTTTTGTGAAAGAATTGCGTCCTTGGCGGTAACAGGAATATCACCCTGACCGAGAACAGCTCTGCCAAATGCTTCCACTTCTTTAGTATACATATTTTCATCGGCTCCGTCAAGTGTTATTGGTTCAACTGTTGAACGATTTTGCTGTGCATCATAGCCGCCTGCATCGTTGACAGCAAGAATCTGAACATCGCCGCCTTCTTCCTGGGAAAGAGTTCCCTTTGCGGTGATGCACCCCTTTGTGCCATAGAACTCAAGCTTGCTCACCGATACATCATCGGGGATATTGAATGCAGCTTCAACAACGCAAAGTGCACCGTTTTCCATTTTGTAAACACCGATTCCCGCATCATCAACATTATATTTGAAAATCTGGTTTCCTGTGAAGCCTGTGGTTTCCGCAATTTCAAGACCTGAAATGTAGCGGATAAGGTCGATTGCGTGAATACCCATATCAAGCATTGCACCGCCGCCGGAAAGGTGCTTTTCCTGTCTCCAGCAGTTTTCCATTTCGGGATACCAGCAGGTAAACTGAGCTCTTGCAGAAACAATTTCACCAATCTTGCCTGATGCAATGATTTCACGCATCTTCTGATGATAAGTGTGGAATCTCATCATAAAGGCAACGCCAAGCTTGATGTCTTCCGCTTTGCAAATAGTGGCAATTTCTTCGGCTTCTGCCACGGTGAGACCCATAGGTTTTTCCAGAAGAATATGCTTCTTTGCCTTTGCTGCAAGAGAAACCTGCTCCTTATGGCAGAATACGGGAGATGCAATGTAAACCGCCTGGATTTCATCAACCGCAAGCAGTTCTTCAACTGTTGAAAATGCGTATTTTGCACCGTATTTTTCACATACTTTCTTTGCAGCTTCGGGATTTGCATCCATAACGGCAACAAGCTCCGCATTGTCGGCAAGCATCATTCCGGGAAGGGTTCTGCGGTCAGCAATACCGCCACATCCGATTACGCCCCATTTAACTTTCATAGTAAAATCTCCTTAATATAAAAATGTAGGGGCGACCCTGCGTGGTCGCCCTAAGAAACCCACATAGGGGCTCCCCTATGGTTTTGTTGTTTATTTATTTACCTGCCTGCATTTCAGCAACCGATTCCAGAACCATATCAGCCATATATTCAAGCTGTTCGTCACTGAGACCGTAAAGTGGAAGGTGCGTGAATCTCTTATAGAACACTTCTTCACAGTTGGGACAAGTCTTTGCGATTTCGTCGGGATTGTAACCCATTTCTTCAACAATCTTGAATCTGTAAAGAGGACCGAAGTGTGCAATCTGAGTAACACCCTTTGCTTCCAGCTTCTTTTTGAGAACCTGAACATCTCCGCCTGCCTTTGTGGGGTCAATTTGGAGGAGGTAGAGGTGGAAGGTTGGCTTGATGTCTTCGTTGCCCAGATCCTGAGGAATGATTGCATCATTTTCTGCAAATCTTTCGGTCAGGTATGCTGCTGCACGTCTTCTTTCAGCAATGATTTCTTCGTTTCTTGCAACCTGAAGTGTCAGACCAAGACCCTGAATTTCTGTTGTTGATGCATTGCCGGGAACGAAGGGCGCATACTTACCCTGAATGGGAGTTATGTTGTAGAGCCAATCCTTGATGGGACATGTGAAGTCAAGACCCAAAAATCTCGCTCTCTTCATTTCATCACCGAAGCCGGGAATGTTTGTTGTTGCAATACCGCCTTCACCGAAGGATGTGATATTCTTAACTTCGTGCATTGAGAATGAAGCGAAGTCGCCGATTGTACCAATCTTTCTGCCCTTGTACATTGCACCGAATGCGTGCGCCGCATCCTCAAGAACCAGGATATCGTGCTTCTTTGCAAGCTCCATAATGGGGTCAAGGTCAACGGGATATCCGCCGATATGTACGGGAACAATCATCTTTGTCTTGTCTGTGATTTTTCTTGCAACATCTGCAGGGTCCATATTGATTGTTTTGGGGTCTACATCGGCAAAAACAAGCTTTGCACCAACCGCAAGGGGGTAAGCCATTGTTGCAACGAATGTGATTGCAGGAACAATAACTTCATCGCCGGGCTGGAGATTTGCGTACTTGTATGCAATTTCAAAACCTGCTGTTGCGTTTGTAACGAATGTCGAAGTTTTGATGCCGAGGTATTCATTGCACTTTGCTTCGGCTTCTTCAACCTTGCTTCCCAAAGAAAGCTTTCCGGGAGGTGTTGCAAGCTTGTCAAGCTTCTTTACCTGCTCATAAACTGCCTTGATTGTATCGTCATATTCTTTGCCTTCACCCTGCATAAGGAAGCGGATAATTTCCATAAGGTCAGCTACGTTGTAGTTTTCGCCTACTGCTGCCCAGGGTACCTTTGTGGCACCGGTGTTATAACGAAAGTCTGTTGATTTTCCCATAATAAAAACCTCCAAAAATATAATTTATTTATTGCTTGAATAAATTGTAGCACATAATATGGAAAATGTCAATAGTCAGTTGCATTGACAAAGAGAGAAAATAGATGGCAAACAAAGTTTGTTGACAAATATGAAAAATTGTTGACAAATTTTCATTATTGATATATAATTAGACGAGGAGATGTTATATATGCAAAGTACTATGAATAGAAGTGGCACGGTTCAGGCTATATTAAAGCAGTTGAGACGTGATATTATTTTTAAAAATTTAAAAGATGAAACTCCTGTTACAGAATTGCAGTTTGCGGAAAAATACGGGTGCAGTCGTGCGGCATTGAGAGGAGCGCTTACCGTATTAGAGAAAGAGGGTCTAATCCGGGTAATGCCCAATGGCACTAAGCGGATAAGCAGTTTGAACTATGACGACATCAATAATTTATATGATATGCGTACATATGTTGAATGTAGTGCTGCAAGGCACATTCTGGCAAAAGACCATATGGATATTTCACGACTTATTAAAGTTATAGAAATGGCAGATGATATGGATTTTCTTGAATGTGATTCTCTTTTTCACGAAATGCTTGTTGATATGAGCGGCAACAAGGTGCTTAAACAGGTATGGGGGACTATTGCACCGGTAATCCGTGAGTTGTTTATGCTTAACTTCAGCCATTCGGAAAAAATCAAGGATACACTCAAGGAGAGACACTTGATTATTTCAAAAATGCTGCTTGAAAGAGATGAAAAAGTTATAGATGTATTAAAAAATCATATCACAGAGGCAAGGATGCTTTCTGTGCTGGAATAAAGAAAGGTAGGAAATTTTAATGAAAATCACAGACGTACAAGCAATAATCGTAAAACAACCAGAAATTAGTATGATTGGTGACGGGAGTCAGGACACTGTTGTTATCAAGGTTATGACAGATGAGGGAATTACCGGTATTGGTGAGGTAGACTCTTCTCCTTATGTTGTTAAGGCAATAGTTGAATCTCCGGCATCTCATATGGTATGTATGGGACTTCGTGATATAGTTGTGGGTGAGGATCCGTTTGATGTTGAAAAAATCTGGTACAAGATGTATAATCTTGCGAACTATTACGGACGACGCAGTGCCGCTATCCACGCAATGAGTGGTATTGATATGGCAATTTGGGATGTTCTTGGTAAAAAGCTTGGTGTTCCGGTTCATAAGCTGATTGGCGGAGCTTTCCGCGATAAAATTCCTGCATACTGCAGCGTGCTTATGCCGGATAACGAAGATGAAATTAAGAGAATTGCAGATACATATCTTCCCCAGGGATATACAGGTATCAAGTTCGGTTGGGGTGCACTTGGTCAGAGTGACAAGAGAGACCTTGAGCTTGTAAAAATGTGCCGCAAGGCTATGGGCGATGACCCTCAGCTTATGATTGATATTGGTATGGTATGGAGAGATGTAAAAACTGCTATCCGACTTTGTAAAGAGTTTGAACAGGAGAATGTTTATTGGGTTGAGGAGCCCTTTACTCCTGATGATCTTGAAGCATATAAGAGACTGACTCATAGTGTTGATATGAGAATTTCTGCAGGTGAGCAGGTTGGAACGATGTTTGAATTTAATGAACTTATTGCAGGATGCGGAATTGATATTATTCAGCCGGATATCAGCCGTTGTGGCGGTATTACCATTGCCAAAAAGGTTATTGATATGGCATATCTCCATAAGATTCCGGTTATTCCTCATGCATTCAAGACGGGAATACTTATGAGTGCTTCATTACAGGTTATTGCAGCTGCTCCTAATGCTCTCTGGCTTGAATATTGTTGTCAGGAAACAGTTCTTTCAAAGAAGCTTGTTAAAAAGCACTTCTCTATTGACGATGAGGGTTTTGTGAATATTCCTCAAAAGCCGGGTCTTGGTGTTGAAATAGACGAGGATGTTCTTAAATATTACGAGGTGAAATAATGACTACGTGGGAACTGCAGAGCCTGGTTCATAAAGCGGTAAAAGAGAATTTATATGCCGGTATGACAGAAAAGGAGCTTGCTGAGATAATCACAGAGGTTTGCCCTGAATGGCAAGGGGATTTGATTTCAGGTGAACGGACTGCAGAGATTGAGGGCCCCCCTACTGACCGTGTTATAAAAAACGGTGACGTGGTTTTGCTGGATTTGCAGATTTGTGCAGAAAATTGCTGGTCTGATTTAACCCGTGTATATTTTATGGGCGGAATATCCGGTGAGCAAGAAGATGCATATAATCGGGTTATCAATGCACTTAAGGAAGGCGAGGCAAATCTGTACTCCGGGAAAAAGGGTAAGGAATTGTGGGAGCTAGTTCGCAAAGCAACCGGCTCGGAATATGCTTTTACGCACCATGCAGGGCATCGAATAGGTGTGTTTCCCACAGAGGAAATAGTTGCAGAGCCGAGGTTTGTTCCTGAATGTGAAGAAATACTCAGACCCGGTATGGTGGTAACGCTTGAACCGGCAGTGTATTATCCGGGAAAGTTCGGCATCAGGCTTGAGAATAATTATTTGATTACAGAAAATGGCTATGAGAAATTGTGTAATCTTCCTCTGGACAAAGAGGAATATATTGTGAAAGGATAGAGGAAAATGTTTAGAGGACCATACGGTGTTTTGTTAACCCCTTTTACTCAAGAGGGAAAAGTTGACTATAATGCGTTTGAAGCGCAACTAGATTTTCTATTAAAATCTGACATTCAGGGATTTTTTGCCTGTGGCACAACGGGGGAGTTTGTAAGTCTTTCTCCTGAAGAAAATATTGAACTTATGGCATTTACAGCGAAGCATCTTCGCGGCAAGAAAAAGCTTCTTGCCGGTGCTTCAGATCCCAATCCTGCAACTTCTATAAAATATTTGAAGGCGGCGCAGGAGTATGGATATGATGCTGCGATGATTTGTCCGCCTTATTATTTCACTATGAAACAGGAGGATGTTATAAGGTACTATAAGTATATGGCAGACCAGAATATTATTGACCTTATTCTTTACAAAATTCCGATGTTTACCAATACTATAGAACTTCCGTCTTTTGAAACACTGCTTCGAGAAAGACGGATTGTCGGTATGAAGGATTCTTCCGGAAATATGAAGCAGATAGCCCACGAAGCCGATATAGTTCGCAGGAACCGTCCTGACTTTTCACTTATGACGGGTACAGATGACTGTATTGTGCCGGCACTTCTTGCAGGTTGTGTGGGTTCGGTTACGGCGTTTTCGGTAATTGTTCCCGAAATCAATGCAAAAATATATGAACTTTTTAATGCAGGGCAGATTGTTGAGGCACAGGAATTGAACCGCAAGGCACTAAAACTTCTCAGACTTGCGGATTCTATTATGTTTCCAAGCGGATATAAGCTTGTTTATGAGCAAAGAGGTTTTTCAATGGGACATTGTCAGGTAGTCGATGAACAGGCAATAAGAGCTCTCAGACTTTCTATGCATGCTGAACTTGGAGAATTATTCAGAGGTATTAAAAAGATAAAATAAAGGCGGTAGAAGTATTATGAAAGCAGCGGTTTGGGATGCAATAAATCACGTTAGTATATGCGAAAGACCAAAGCCTGTGGCAGATGAAGGTCACGTTGTTGTAAAGGTGAAGGCTGTTGGTGTTTGTGCAACAGACGTACATATGATTTCAGGAAAGATATCTCTTGCAAAGCCTCCGCACGTGTTAGGCCACGAAATTGCCGGAGAGATTGATGAGATAGGTCAAGGTGTAAAGGGTTGGAAAAAAGGTGACAGAGTTGTAATTGATACAATTATTTCCTGCGGACAATGTCCGGCTTGCAAAAAAGGCAGAAAGGAGCTTTGTCCTGAAAGAATGGAAATCGGCTATACCCCCTATGATGGAGGATATGCTGAGTTTGTAAGGGTTCCGGCACAGTGTCTTGTGAAATTACCGGAAGAGATTCCGTTCAGGGATGCAGCAATACTCGAAAGTGTTGCTTGCCCGTTTGGTGCTGTACTTAGAATCGGAATTAAACCCGGAAGTAGTGTTTTTGTTCAGGGGGCAGGTCCTGCTGGAATTGCTTTTATACAGGCGGCGCGACTCAGCGGAGCAGGGAAAATAATAGTTTCAGCAAAGGGCACAAAAAGACTTGAATCTGCAAAGTTCTTTGGAGCAGATGTGGTCATAGACGCACAAAATGAAACCGTTCTTGACCGGGTTGAGGAACTGACAAACGGAGAAGGTTGTGACTATGTTATTGACGCTGCCGGAAGTGTGGACAGTATATTACTTTGCTTTGATGCGTGCAAGATAGGTGGAGATGTTTTATATTACGGAATTCCTGACGAAAAGGCACAGATTACGTTCCCGTTTATGAAAATGCTTATGAAACAGTTAAGACTTCACGGAATTCTTGAGTATTGTGCCGGTTGGGATTCGCTTGTGACTCTTGTGGCAAGCGGAAGAATAAATATTCATGATATGGTCACACATACCTTTAGGCTTGATGAACTGCCAAATGCCATTGAGCTTCTGAAATCAAAAGACAAAAACCTAATAAAAGCTGTTGTTGAAATGTAAGTTGTGAAATGGTGATGTCTATCGAGAAATTGATAGCTGAAGCCTCTATATGATAAACTTAATTTCACAAGCTGTAAAAAATTCTAAAAGTCCGGATAATTCTGGACTTTTTACTTTGATGCAGGAATATCAAACTGACATAAAGTGCACACAATACATTGACAATTTTGCCTGCTTATCATATAATTATGGTAAAATATCAGTAAATATTTATATCCTGGCAACAGTTGCGATAAATGGGTTTTAAAAAGCCAAACAGATAATTGACATTGAGGAAAATTAAATATGAGCATAAAAAGTAAAAAATACGGAGAATTAAATGGAAAAGATATTTATGCATATATGCTGGATAATTGCAGAGGTTTAAGTGTAGAAATTATAAGCTATGGGGCAATTATCACCCGACTTGTGTATAACGGAACAGACGTTGTACTCGGTTATGATAATTTTGATGAGTATGTTGACAATACAGATTATATGGGTGCAATAATTGGAAGAAATTCAAACGTAATTGAAAATTCAGAGTTTACGCTTAATGGTAAAACTTTTAAGCTTTTTGCCAATGACAAAAGAAACAATCTTCACGGGGGCAAAGAGGGCTTTGATAAAAAAATTTGGAACACAGAATGTGTAGACGGTGACGAGCCATCACTGGTGCTTACCTATTTAAGTCCGGACGGAGAAGAAGGCTTTCCCGGCAATGCTCATATAAAGGTTACATATACTCTAACTGCGGATAATGCTCTGCAAATCCATTATGAGGCTGAATGTGATCAGGATACAGTTATCAATATGACGAATCATTCATATTTTAATCTTAATGGTCATGACAGTGGTTCAATTGAAGGGCATAGCTTGTGGCTGGCAAGCCATTTTTATACGCCCAATACACAAGAAATTATACCTTGTGGTGAAATTCGTTCTGTTGAGGGAACACCGTTTGATTTTACCATAGAGTCAAAAATCGGAGAACGTCTTGCAATCAGGCATGAACAGATTGATATGTTCGGTGGCTATGACCACAACTTTGTCCTTGATGGCGGAGGCTATCGCCTGGCAGGTATATTAAAGGGCGATACAAGTGGAATCACAATGGAAATGTATACAGACCAACCTGCAGTTCAGCTTTATCTCCCTGTCGAGTTCAATCCTGACAGAAAATATAAAGAGGGAGCGAAGTATATTCACTATGGTGCACTTTGTCTTGAAACTCAAGCATTTCCCAATGGTATGAAGTATTCACACTTTCCGGACGTGGTTTTAAAAAAAGGGGATAAGTACGATAGAGTGACAACATTTAAATTTAAGTAGAGAAATTGGCACGAACTGAAAATTATGATTTTGATAAATTGAACTAAAGTGAATTATAATAGTTGTCGAAGACTTTATTGCAACGAAAGGATGTAATAAAATGAATGCAAAAAAGGATAAACCATTTGTTTTTTGGGATGAATGTGAATTCTGTGATTTAGGAAACGGCGTTAAAAGAAAAATATTGGCATATAGTGAATCTATTATGTATGTTGAGGTTCATTTTGAAGAGGGAGCGGTAGGAGAAATACACTCTCATCCTCACGCACAAACGACGTATGTGCTTTCCGGCGAGTTTGAATTTACAATCGGAAATGAAACGAAAATTGTAAAAAGCGGTGATACTATGTATGATGAGCCGAATGTTTTACACGGTTGCCGTTGTATAAAAGCGGGAGTGCTTTTGGATACTTTTTCACCCATGAGAAAAGATTTTCTACAATAAGTTTAAATGAAAATGTAGTTTTAAATTGCAGAGAGGCTTTTATATGTATAAAAAAATACAACAACTAAAAACAAAAACAAAGCTAAATAATGAAGGCAAAGAAAAAATGTTTCTGACTGACCTTGCAGACTTTGATGCGTCAGATCCGAGGATAAAAGCTTTTGCTTTGGTGCAGATAAAACCGGGCGAGGCGGTGGATTATCATATGCACATTGGAGAAAGTGAAACATACTTTATTCTTTCGGGACAGGGGAGCTATAATGATAACGGAAACAAAATTGAAGTAGCTCCGGGAATGGTAACATTAACCCCGTCGGGTCAGGGTCACGCAATAAGAAATACCGGTGATGAAATGCTTGTTTTTATCGCTCTTGTTGTTGCTGAATAGGTATATTTCGTAATAAGGGATATATTTTTATTTCTGACTTAATATGAACTATATGGATACGTCGAATATTGTCGAAAGGAGAAAGAACAATGAAATATCTTGATATATCAAATACGAATGAGAGAATAATAAAATTCGGCTTATCTATATCAGACAGATATAAAGCGGGAGATACAGAAGCAGATCCATGGTGTAATGTTCATTTAATAGTCAAAAAGGATTATGGCAAAAAGAAAATAGAGTTTTCCTTTGCACAAGAATCAATGACAACATTTGAATTGAAAGAATTAGTGGAAGAAATAGATAAGGCCTTGTTGCCAAATCAAAAAGAAAAGATGATTTTTGATACAATGGAACCTGATTTTAGTTTTGAATTTGATGGTTATAGTGGTCAGATGCATTTTAATTTATGTTATGCTGATACATTAAGTTTTTGGCTCAAAAGAGAAGATTTTATTCGTATTAAAGATTATATAAAAAATTTTTTGGATGATATGAATGTCAATTAGTTTTTTAATCCTGACTTGACAAAAGTCGAATTGTGTCGAATGATAATGAAAAATAAGAATATTTGACGGAGGTTATACATATGGATAACAAAATACAAATATTTGAAGATAAGAGAATAAGAACAGCTTGGAACGAAGAAGCAGAAGAATGGTTTTTTTCTGTTGTTGATGTGGTATCAGTTTTAACGGATAGTAAGAATCCAACTGCATATTGGAGAAAATTAAAACAACGATTAAAAGCAGAAGGAAATGAAACCGTGACAAACTGTCACGGTTTGAAGATGACAGCTCCTGATGGGAAAAAGCGTATGACAGATGTTGTAGATACTACCAATTTGTTAAGGCTTATTCAATCTATTCCGTCACCAAAAGCAGAACCTTTTAAAATGTGGTTGGCAGAAGTAGGCAAGGATCGCATAGAGGAGACTATTGATCCTGAGCTTGCGATAGATAGAGCATTAGAAACATATCTAAAAAAGGGATATGATGAAGAATGGATACATCAACGAATATTATCTATAAGAGTGCGCAATGAACTAACGGCACAATGGCAACAACATGGTGTCAAGGAAGGTAAAGAATACGCAATTCTTACAGATGAAATAACAAAAGCTTGGTCTGGAATGACAACAAGAAGATATAAAAATCTAAAGGGACTTACAAAAGAAAATTTAAGAGATAATATGAGTACAACCGAACTTATTCTGAATATGCTTGCGGAAACCTCTACAACAGATATTTCGATAGAAGAACATCCGCAAGGACTTTCAGAAAATATAAATGTTGCAAAGCGTGGAGGTACTGTCGCCAAAATTGCCAGACAAGCATTAGAAACGGAAACCGGGAAATCTGTTATTACTTCCAAAAATGCTACCCAATTAAATCAAGTAGTTACAGAATTAATTGAGGATGTTGTCAAAGATGATGAATAAGATTTCCTTCATATAAGATACAAAAAGTTCGTGTCAAGTCCATACAATTTAAAAGATTAGTTTGCCGATTTTAAATATTTACATATACTGTCGGGAGCGAGAAAATCCAGTATTCTCGCGGGTTCTGATGGATTTTGTTCAAGAAAAAACAGTGAAAAATTTAAGGAAAATATAGTAGGTCCTATTATTCACTGTTCTCCTGACTAGACATGAACTATATGGATATGTAGAATTTTGGCGAAATAAAGCCTCCCCTGTGTAAGGAGAGGTGGGTTGCAAAGCAACTCGGAGGGGTTGTAAATGGATAGAAAACATAATACTAAAATGGTTGCATTTGCAAAAGAACTCAGAAAAAATATGACAAAAGAAGAACGGCATTTGTGGTATGACTTCCTGAGAGGATATCCAGTGAAATTCACAAGGCAAAAAGTGTTAGGCAAATACATAGCGGATTTCTATTGCGCAAAAGCAAATGTTGTTATAGAGTTAGATGGTTCGCAACACTACGAAAATGATGGGCTTATCAACGATGAAAAAAGAACTGCTTATTTAGAACAATATGGGATAAGAGTTATCAGAATATCAAATCTTGATGTTTTGAAAAACTTTGATGGAGTTTGTATGTATATAGATAATGCAGTGAAACAATCCCTCAGTCAACTTCGTTGACAGCTCCCTTTGCACAGGGGAGCCTTTGAGTGATATTGCATCTAAACCTTATGTGTCGCAGTTGATGGGCAAAGTTTGCATCTGAACCGTCTGTTCCTTATATTAAAACTATAATTACAAAACGAAAGAGGCAATTATGAACAAAACAGTGGGAAATTCACAATTGATACAAAAAATGAACCGACTGAAGGTTCTCAACTACATAAGAAGAAATCCCGATGCGGCAAGACCTCAGATTGCACACGAAACGGGACTTTCTGTTGCGTCATTGACCAACATAACATCATATCTTCTTGAAATGGGGCTGATTACCGAAAGCGGAACAGAACGGGTTGAGCGTGTGGGACGAAAGGGAACACTTCTCAGATTCTGTTCTGAAAGCTACGGGCTTATCTGTATCTTTGTGGGAATGGATTCGGTTAATATTTCGTATACCGACCTTGAAGGCAGAATAATCACCAGAATCCGCGTGAATGTTGAGGATATGCAACCGAGCAAGGTGGTGGAACTGGTTCGTGAAAATGTGGCATCACTGGTGCGTGAGCACAACCGTGAGAAGCTTCTCGGCATTGGTGTTGCAGTTTCGGGTATGGTTCTGGAAGGTAGTCGTTTTGTTGCGTCTGCCAGCCTGAAATGGAAGGAATTTGACCTGAAAGCTATACTTGAAAAAGAAACAGGTCTTCCTGTTTTTGTTGAGAACGTATCACTTTTGAAAGCTGTGTGGTATTTTGAGTGTGGAGATTGGATAAAGAAGGATAATATGCTTCTCATTGATCTTGAAAACGGTATCGGTGCCAGTCAGTTCTATCACGGTGAGATTAACCGTGCAATGCTGGGTGAAATCGGACATACAACCGTTGAAAAAGACGGTGAGCTTTGCTTCTGCGGCAATCGTGGTTGTCTTGAAATGATGTGTTCCGAACAAAGAATAATCAAGCTTTTTGAGGAAAAAAGCGGCGAATGTGGTGTGACCCTTGATGTTGTGGCTGAAAAGCTTTTGAAAAACGATGAGGCAGCAACTGCCGCAGTGAAAAACTGCGGAAAGTATCTGGGAATAGGACTTGCTAATCTGGTTAATCTTTGCAGACCTATGGCAATAGTAATAAATATGGGAGCTTATGTAAATCTTCGTCCGTTGATTGAGTGTGCTGTGAAGGAAATGAAAAAACGTGCTTTTCCTGCTCTTCTTGACAACCTCGAAATTCGTGAAGTTGTCATAAGCGAAGAGAACACAGTCAAGGGGGCGGCATTTAACCTTTGTGACAGGCTGTTCGATATTGATTATCCGGGGAATATAGTGGAATGAAAATATAAATAACGGCAAGGAGAATTTTACATTTTCCTTGCCGTTATTTATCATTTGTATTTCTTTATCGTACTGATGTTTTCTCTCAACATTTCAAGTTGCTTGGGGGTCATATCTTGCAATTCGGACAAGATAATACGGTAAGTGGCATCATTGGTTAAGTCAGAACCATAAACGAGTAAATCTATTGAAATATCAAGTGCTTTGGCAATTGCTGAGATTGTTTCAAGCTTTATATTATGATAACCCATTTCTATTCTTGAAATATATTTTTGACTTGTGCCTATAAGTTCGGATAGTTCTTCTTGTGTCATCTGCTTTTTGTTTCTGTACTTTTGAATACGACTACCTATTTCTCTGAAATCCAAATCTGCTTTCATATCAATACCTCAATTAATTCTTTTTCTATAATTATATCTTTTAAGTATTGACATAAAAACTAAATACATTGTATAATTACACTAAATAAAATATGTAAAAGATAAAATTTTACATATTATGAGTGGTAAATGGTGTTATAAATACTATATGGAAAGGATATGATGAGAAAATGAAAAAATTATGGATTGTATTTTTTATTGTTGCACTGCTTTGCGGATGTGCGACTGAGAGTGGTGTGGTTGAAGTACCACAGAGAGAAATGTCGGTGGAATTAAATGACGAACCGAAAAGTGAAGTTGTTGTTACGGTTTTGAGTGAAGA
>JAZNLK010000148.1:0-9054 GCA_045579055.1 Clostridia bacterium | reverse complement strand
AAAATCTGCTTGCAGACGGTAGCACAATCGGCTACATTTCAGAAGTAAGTGCAACAAATGCGACACTTGGCGAAGACGGCAAGTATGTTGTAAACGCAGACGATGCAACAATCAAGGTTGTGGCAAGCGGAACATCAACAGGTTATGCAAAGATAACAGTTGGCAGTGACGTATATTATACAAATCAGATTGCCGCAGGCGAAAGCTTTACACTTAACCTCAAGAATGCAAAGGGCGAAGCTGTTGAAGTTGAAACAGTTTGGGGCAACTCAGCAAATGATGGCATTGCACAGGATACATTGATTGCAGATGGTAAGATGATTGAATATACCTACACAGTAGCAATTGAAGCAACAAATGCAACAGCCGGTGAAGATGGTTATGCAGTAACAGCGGAAGAAGCAGTATTCAAGCTGACAGCAAACGGAAGTGCAACACCCGGATATGCAAAGATAACCGTAAACGGTGATGACTACTATACAGTTGCAATTGCAAAGGGCGAAACATTCACCTTCACAGTTAAGAATGCAAATGGCAAGGTTGTTGCAATTGAAACATTCTACGGCGAACCCACAGCAGAAAATCTGCTTGCAGACGGTAGCACAATCGGCTATATTGCAGAAGTAAGTGCAACAAATGCAACACTTGGCGAAGACGGTAAATATGTTGTAAATGCAGACGAAGCAACAATCAAGGTAACAGCAAGCGGAACATCAACAGGCTATGCAAAGATAACAGTTGGCAGTGACGTATATTACACAAATCAGATTGCCACAGGCGAAAGCTTCACACTTAACCTCAAAAATGCCAAGGGTGAAGCTGTTGCGGTTGAAACAGTCTGGGGCAACTCGGCAAACGACGGAATTGCTCAGGACACATTGATTGCTGATGGTAAGGTAATTGAATACACATTTGGTGTTGAGATTTCTGCGTTGAGTGCAGAAGTATCCGAAGTTGGATATCTTTGTCTTACAAATGAAGTTGAGTTTGTGATTGCGGCAAACGGTACTGCCAAGAAGGGATACGCAATTCTGGTGGTTGACGGAGACGAATATTATACCGAAGCAATTGTTCCCGGTGAAACATACAGTGTAACTGTAAAGAACGCAATGGGTAAGGCTGTCAAGGTTGAAGCATACTACGGCGAAGTTGAAGACGAAATTGATGAAGACTATATTGTGACAAATAACGGAATAATTGATTGTGGTGTATTTGCGATAAAGTCAGTTAAAGGTGCGGCAATTACTCTTTCTAACACAACAAAGTATGAATCAGTAGCTTGCGATATTTACGTTGCAGTATACGACAGCACAAACAGAATGGTTGGAATCAAGGCTGAGAGAAATGTAAAGGTTGAAGGCAAATCTGAACATAAATTTGACTCAGAACTCACAATTCCCGAAGGCGGTTCGGCAAAAGCCTTTGTGTGGAGTGCCGGTGGAGCGGTTCCGATTTTCTAAGTGTAATTTTATCAGAGCATAGGCATGTGCCTGTGCTCTGAAATTTTGATTTTACATTTAAAAGATGTTTTTGTAAAAAAACAGTTGACAAATGCGGAAAAGTGTGGTAAACTATCACGGTAAAGCAGAAGGTCCGCTTCTCCCCTCAGCTTATGGCAACAGGGTTTTGAGTTTGTTTTTGAGTGCGGAGTTCTTATGCTTTCCGCACTTTTTTGTTTTTCAAAATAGTGTAAATTATTTTGGAGGTGTTTAAGTATAGCTAAGCAAGAGTTGATGATTAACGAAGAAATCAAGGACAAAGAAGTCCGACTCATCGGTGCTGACGGCGCTCAGCTGGGTGTGGTTTCCAGCAAGGAAGCTCAGGCTATGGCTGATGAGCAGAATCTTGATCTGGTCAAAATTGCTCCTCAGGCAAAACCGCCCGTGTGCAAAATTATGGACTACGGAAAGTACAGATTTGAGCTTGCCAAGAGGGAAAAGGAACAAAAGAAGAACCAAAAGGTCATTGATATCAAAGAGGTTCGTCTCAGTCCTAATATTGATGAACACGATTTCCAGACAAAAGTTAATCAGGGAATTAAGTTTTTAAAAGCCGGCGACAAGGTTAAGGTTTCGGTGCGTTTCCGCGGACGTGAGATTACTCACAGTGCAAGCGGAAAAGAGCTTCTTCTCAGAGTGAAGGATGCGATGGCTGAAGTTGGCGTTGTTGAAAAGGATATCAAACTTGAGGGAAGAAGCATGGCTATGTTTGTATCACCCAAGAAAGCATAAGGCTCGGAGTTCACATATGGACAAAAGCTTTAAAAGTAATTTTATGGAAGGAGAATGAAAGATGCCTAAAATTAAGACACACAAAGGCGCTGCAAAACGTTTCGGCGTTACAAAGAACGGAAAGGTTAAGAGAGGTAAGGCTTACAGAAGTCACATCCTTAACAAAAAGTCAACAAAGAGAAAAAGAAAGCTCAGAAAGGGCGGTTATCTTGCAACTGCAAATGCTGCTACAATCAAGAGCATGATGCCCTACAAATAAGTCAGGGATTATTGATTATGCGGCATAAGGCTGCGCAAGACCGCAAATGCGGAAGTTTTTTTACGGCGGGTTGCCCGCAAATTAGATTAGATATGGAAAGGAGTCTTTGACATGGCAAGAGTTAAAGGTGCTATGCACACAAGAAAAAGACGTAAAAAAATATTGAAATTAGCTAAGGGTTACAGAGGAGCGAAGAGCAAACTCTTCAAGACAGCCAACCAGGCTGTTATGAAGTCTTTGACTTATGCTTACCGTGACAGAAAGCAAAAGAAGAGAAACTTCAGACAGCTTTGGATTGCTCGTATCAATGCAGCTGCACGTGCAAACGGTATCAGCTACAGCAGATTTATGAACGGTCTCAAGAACAACGGTATCGAAATCAACAGAAAGATGCTTGCTGAAATTGCAGTTTCTGATCCTGCGGCTTTCACAAAGCTTGTTGAAAAGGTAAAATAATTTTGACAGAAAAAAGTTATACCGTTTAACTCGGTATAACTTTTTTGCACATAATATCAGTATTTCGAAAACAGCCTTGCATTTTGTGAAATTTGGTTTGTTTTTTGTGTAGGAGGGTATATTATGTTCAATGAAGTCAAAGGCGTTGATGAAATGATTTCAAATATTGGCGACTTTTTCAGACCTGCAATTGATAAAATTCAACCGTTTCTGAGAATTCTGAGTGCCATTAATTTGTATTTGATTGTCGGCGTTTTTTTGGGATTGCTTGCATATATGATTTTTGTCAGAAAGCATTCTGTGATAAACAAGCTTACGAGATCAACCAACTACTTTGCGGCATTGATTTTGTTGGGGCTTTATTTGATGTTGACTCGTGCGTCGCTCAGATTGGGAACGGATTCTTTAGGCAACACCATTGCAATAAGTCCTGATTTTATTATTATGCCATTGGCTGTTAAACTTTTCGGACCTATAGTAGGCTGTTTTTTTGGTATGATACAGTACGGGGCTTCGTTTATGTTGCGAAACGAAGTTTTTAATTTCAGTTTTATGCTTGTTGCGGGAATCAGTGCAATGATTTACGGAAGATATATTTATGCACACAAAACATCATATCTCAGGTGTTTTGTCACAAAGCTTTTTGTAAATATACTTTGCAATGTTATATTAACTCCGTTTTTTGAATTTTATGCCGACGAGTTTGTGATTGATGCAATTACAAACCGATTGGTAATCCAAGTTGTGTTTGCCCCGGCACAGGCATTGGCAATATATATTTCGTTGATTGTTATGCGAAAGCTGAGAAAAACGCTTTCGGAAGTATCGTGGAGCTTGTGAGACAGATGATTACGAAAATTACCGGAAAAGATAATAAAACTTTGAAATTTATAAAATCTCTCAAGAAAAAAAGCAACAGAATTGAAACAGGAAAGTTTGTTGCTGAGGGTAGAAAAATTGCTTGTGAAGCATTTGAGTATGTTCCCGAAAGCTTATATTGTGTTGTTATGACAGAGGAATTTGCGTTAAAGGAAACAGCCATAGCATTAAGGGCTCAGGAAGTTTGCCGCAAGGTCTTCACGGTTACTCAGCAGATGTTTCAGGAGATTTCTGATACGGAAACACCTCAGGGGATTCTGGTTGTTGTTGAAATGCCTTGCGAAGAGTTTCGGGCAGACGAAAACACCGGAGATATCGTTATTCTTGATGGGGTTTCGGAACCCGGGAATATGGGAACGGTTATAAGAACAGCTGAGGCATTGGGGTTTGACGGCCTTTATATGACCAAGGGCTGTGCTGACGTTTACAGCTCAAAGACGGTGAGATCTACTATGGGCTCTGTTTTTCGGATGAAGTTCAGAACAAACTGTTCGGTTGAGGATATTACGGAGCTGAAGGACAGAGGATTCTCGTTGGTGTCCACGACGCCCTCGGGTGATGTTTTTTTGGAAAAAATGAGTATGCCTGAAAAAACAGCGATTGTAATAGGAAATGAAGCTCATGGTGTCAGTGATGAGGTTCTCGGAATTTCTGATATTTGCGTGAAGATTTCTATGGACGGGCTTGCTGAATCTTTGAATGCGGCAGTGGCTTCGGGTATCGTTTTACATTGGATAAAAAACTGCAGATAGGTTTTGTGGTTATGGGGATTGAAAGATGAAAGATTTGTATGAGTTATGGCTACACAGCATTTGTGATTTCGAGCCGGAAACAGTCGAAAAGATGGTTTTTGTTTTTGAACGGGATTCGGAGAAGTTCTCATCCAGTGAAAAGGATATTGCGATGGTGGGCAAGTTAGGCATCCCCGAAAAAATCGGAAAGCGGCTTTCTGATGCGGACTATTTCAGCAAAGCTTATGAACTTGAGGAATACTGTGGCAAAAATGAGATCCGTCTTATAAATGCAGAAGCTTCGGAATACCCGGATTTTTTAAGGCACACAAACACGCCTCCGCGAATTTTATTTGCAAAAGGTGAGAAGATAGATTTAAACAAGAGTATTTGCGTCTCTGTGGTGGGAACAAGAAAGCCCACATCGCAGGGGTTGAGTGTTGCAAGACAATTGGGAAGAAAGCTTGCTGAAGCGGGCATTATTGTTGTCAGCGGTATGGCTGAGGGGATTGATGCTGAAGCTCATAAAGGTGCCATCGAAGCAGGAGGCAAGACTGTTGCGGTTCTTGCCGGCGGTGTGGATGCTATTTATCCCAAGTCTAATGAAAAGCTCTACTATGAAATACTCAAAAACGGAATGATTGTTTCTGAACGTCCGCCCGGAACAATTGTAAAAAGATATTTTTATCAGCAGAGGAACAGAATCGTTGTGGGACTTTCTCACGGTACGGTTATTGTTGAAGGAAAGGAAAAAAGCGGGACATCTATGACGGCAAGAATTGCTCTGGATAACAACAGAGATGTTTTTGCTGTTCCGGGGAATCCGGTGGTGTGGCAATCGGAGCTTCCCAATCGGTTGATTAGTGAAGGCGCATTGATTGTTGACAAGATGGACGGACCTGTTGAATATTATAGAGAAACACGACCTGAATTTTTCAGAAATGCAAAGAGGACTGAAAGCAACAATAAAACAAAGATTCAGGGGTTGAGTGAAGATGATGAAAAAATTCTCGGATTTATCAGAAATAATGGTGGAGTTGCGGATATTGAGGAACTCAGTGAGGGCTGCAATCTTGCACCAAATGTTCTGGGAAGCAGACTTACGGTGCTTTCGGTAAGGGGAATTTTGCGTCAGGAAAGCGGAAATCGGTATGTTTTAGCGATTGTATGAATTGGAGGAAAAGATGGCAAAAGCAGTTGAAAAAGAAGCCGCAAGCAAGAAGAAAAATCTTGTTATTGTGGAATCGCCCGCAAAGGCAAAGACTATAAAAAAATATCTGGGCTCCAAGTTTGAAGTTACAGCTTCAATGGGGCATTTACGGGATTTGCCCAAAAGTCATTTGGGGGTTGATATCGAGAACGATTTTGAACCCAAATATATAACAATCCGGGGCAAAGGCGATTTGATTTCAAAACTTAAAAAGGATGCGAAAAATTCAGCAAAAGTTTTTCTTGCCACTGACCCTGACCGTGAAGGTGAGGCTATTTCGTGGCATCTTGCAAATCTTTTGGGAATTGACCCGAATGACCCATGCAGAATTACGTTTAATGAGATAACCAAAACTGCGGTTAAGGATGCGGTTTCCAATCCAAGGTCAATTGACGGCGATTTGGTGGATGCCCAGCAGGCAAGACGTGTTCTGGACCGTATTGTAGGTTATCAGTTGAGCCCTTTGCTTTGGAAAAAGGTTAAAAAAGGCCTCAGTGCCGGAAGAGTGCAGTCTGTTGCTACTAAGTTGATTGTTGACCGTGAAAGGGAAATTGAAGGCTTTGAGGAAGAAGAATATTGGACAATTGATGTGAAGCTTTCTGATGAAAAAGGCAAAAAACCTTTTGTGGCAAAGTTCCACGGTAAGTCTTCAAAGTCGAAAATGAAGCTTCCCGACGAAGCAACGGTTAATAAAATCGTCGAAAAATTAAACACTTCCTCATATACTGTTGACAAAATTACAAGAAGTGAGAAAAAGAGATATGCAGCACCGCCGTTTACCACAAGTACATTGCAGCAAGA
Source organism: Clostridia bacterium (assembly GCA_045579055.1). Classification (GTDB taxonomy): domain Bacteria; phylum Bacillota; class Clostridia; order Monoglobales; family Monoglobaceae; genus SIG440. The sequence goes on along the minus strand of JAZNLK010000148.1, from coordinate 2,487 downwards.
GGCGGCAAGAAAGCTGAATTTCACAACCAAGAAGACTATGGCTACAGCACAGCAGCTTTATGAAGGTATTGACATAAAAGGAAGCGGTAGCGTTGGTCTTATAACGTATATGAGAACCGACTCGCTGAGAATTTCGTCAGAAGCCCAGCTTGAGTGCAGAAAATATATCGGAGGCAGATTCGGAGCGGAATATGTTCCTGAAAAGCCCAAGTTTTATCGTTCGAAGAAGTCGGCTCAGGATGCACATGAAGCAATACGTCCCACATCCATGGAGTTTGATCCTGAAAAAATCAAAGCTTCTCTGAAGTCTGATCAGTATAAACTTTATAAGCTTATCTGGAATCGTTTTCTTGCCAGTCAGATGACAGATGCTGTTATGGACACGGTTCAGGCTGATATTTTGACTGAAGACTATGTTCTCAAGGCAAGCGGTGCAAATGTGAAGTTTGACGGATTTATGGCAGTTTATGTTGAAAGTCAGGATTTCGTTGAGGAGAAGGAAGGAAAGATTCCTCAGATTGAGGAAGGTCAAAAGCTTCTTGCAAAGGAAATTGATCCCAAACAGCATTTCACGCAGCCTCCTGCAAGATATACCGAGGCGTCGCTTGTAAAGAAGATGGAAGAGGACGGTATCGGTCGACCCAGTACTTATGCACCAACCATCTCCACCATAACAAGCAGCAGGGGTTATGTTGCACGTGACGGAAAGTCACTTTATCCCACAGAATTGGGTATGATTGTCACAACTCTTATGGAAGAACACTTTGCTGATATTGTTGATGTTGAGTTTACAGCCAATATGGAGGAAAATCTGGACAGTGTTGAAGAAGGCAACAAGGCTTGGAAGGAAGTAATTGGTGAGTTCTACACTCCATTTGCTCAAACCCTTGCGAATGCCGAGGAAGCAATCGGAAAGATTGAAGTTAAGGATGAAGTGTCTGATATTCCCTGTGATAAGTGTGGCAGAATGATGGTTTATAAACAGGGCAGATTCGGCAAGTTTCTTGCCTGCCCCGGTTATCCTGAATGTAAAAACACTATGTCCATTGTTGAGGAGATTGATGCTCTTTGTCCCAAGTGCGGTGGAAAAGTTCAGGTGAAAAAATCCAAGAAGGGTGCAAAATACTATACCTGTGAAAAAGGAACGGATTGTTTGCTTTCCTGGGATGAACCAACCAATATGAAATGCCCTGAATGTGGCGGAACAATTATGAAAAAACGTCCCTTCAGAGGAAAGGGACCTATAAAGCTGGTTTGCTTCAATGAAGATTGCAAATACGAAGAGATTCCGGCGAGAAAAAAGAAATAATAAGCATTTTGCCATCGCAGTTTGCGATGGCTTTTTGTATAATAGAAGTATATTGCTTTTAAGTTGTGTTTTTACTGTCCCTCGGTTGGTTGGTGACAGCTCTGAATCGAGATTCGGGAATGTTCTGTTGAAGGGGATGTGACCGTATTCGGGGATTATGTTTCAATTATATTAAAATTTTGTAAAAATTGCACAAAATCCTTGCAATTTGACAAAAAAGGCTGTATAATAAGAAATGATATAGTGGAAAAGTATTTTTTCGTATATTCGGAAGTTGTTAAAAACGGAGGTTTTCATATGCAAAACAGAATTTTTCAGAATACATGTAATCAACTGAAAAAGGATATCCACAGAAAAATTGGTATTATGGATGACAACGGTTATGTTATTGCCTGCAGTGATGAGGCTATGGTTGGTCATCAGAATGAAGCGGTTGTCGCTCATTTTGAGAATAATAGTGAGGAATATATCGGCGGAGGGCATGTTTTCCGCAAAATAGAAACATGCAATAAGAACGTTTATGTGGTTTTCTGCGAAGGCACGGACGAACTTGCGAGAGGTTTTGCGGCTTTCCTGGGAACTCATTTTTCAACAATAAAACAGTATTATGACGAGAAATATGATCGCAACAGTTTTATGAAGAATGTTATTCTTGACAATGTTCTCCCTAATGATGTGATTTACAGGACACGTGAACTGAAGCTTTCTGTTGATGCGGAGCGTGTGGTTTTCCTTGTACGTGCACACAAGAGCATCGAAAGCTCGCCAATTGATATTGTTCAGAATATTTTCCCTGATGAATCCAAGGATTTTGTTATCAGAATTGATGATCGTGACGTGGCTGTTGTCAGAGAACTCAAACAGGGAACCGATATAAAAGAAGTTGTGAAGCTTGCTCAGGAACTTCACGACACGGTTAATTCTGAAGCACTCATCAAAGTTACAATCGGTATTTCAACAATTGTTGACACCATTCAGGAACTTGCAAGGGCTTACCGTGAGGCAAGAATTGCTCTTGAAGTGGGCAAAGTGTTTGATACTGAAAAGAATATCATCAGCTATGATAATCTGGGAATCGGAAGACTTATTTATCAGCTTCCCACAACCCTTTGTGAACTGTTCCTGAATGAAGTTTTCAAAAAGGAATCAATTTCGGTTCTTGACAGTGAAACCATCTA
>JAZNLK010000147.1:0-9562 GCA_045579055.1 Clostridia bacterium | reverse complement strand
TTGCGAAAAACGGCAAGAAGGTTGCTGTTGTTGGTTCAGGTCCTTCGGGGCTTACCTGTGCAGGAGACCTTGCAAAAAAAGGCTATGATGTAACGGTTTTTGAAGCATTACATATTCCCGGCGGTGTTCTGGTTTACGGTATTCCCGAATTCAGACTTCCGAAGGATATTGTGAGACGTGAAATTGAGAATTTAAAGGCACTTGGAGTTGAAATTGTTACCAATGCGGTAATCGGCAAAACCGAAACGGTTGATGAGCTTTTAGAAGACGGTTATGAGGCTGTTTTCATTGGTTCGGGTGCAGGACTTCCCAGGTTTATGAATATTCCCGGCGAAAACCTTAACGGAGTGTATTCAGCCAATGAATTTCTTACAAGAACCAACCTGATGAAGGCGTATAAAGATAACTCTGCAACACCGATTATTCATGCGAAACGTGTTGCTGTTGTTGGAGGCGGTAACGTTGCTATGGATGCGGCAAGATGTGCAATGCGTCTTGGTGCAGATGAGGTATATATCGTATACCGTCGTTCAATGGACGAGCTTCCTGCCCGTCGTGAGGAAGTTGAGCACGCAGAGGAAGAGGGAATCATCTTCAAAACTCTTAACAACCCTGTTGAAATCCTTGGGAACGAAAACAACTTTGTGAAGGGTATAAGATGTATAAAAATGGAGCTTGGCGAGCCTGACGCATCGGGCAGAAGAAGCCCTGTTGAAATTCCCGGTTCTGAATACGAACTGGATGTTGATGCGGTTATAATGTCCATCGGCACATCACCCAATCCGCTTATTCGCAATACCACCGAAGGTTTAGAAACGGATAGAAGAGGATGTATCATAACAAAGAATGAAGGCGGTCTTACAACAAAAACAGGTGTTTATGCCGGCGGTGATGCGGTGACGGGTGCTGCAACGGTAATCCTTGCCATGGGTGCAGGAAAATCCGCCGCAGAAGCAATTGATGAGTATGTAAAAAGGAAATAGTTTTTAATTCAACAGGCATTGAAAACCAGTCGGTTTTCAATGCCTGTTGAGCGTTTAGATATAGGTATAACCCCAGTCTTTATTATATCGAACCGTTTTTCCACCTTCAATCTTTATTTTTTCAATTTCAAAGCTGTAAAGCTTTATATTTAAGATTAGATGTTCCATTGCCTTATTTGTTATTTTACCATTAAGATATAATTTTGCTGATGAAATATTGAGGTTAGTTATCGAAGGAGATTCATTGGTGTTTTTTCCTATTACCAAGAGATAGTATTCTCCGGTTGGAATACTATCAAAATAGTAGTTGCCGCTTCCGTCAACGGTGGTTGAATATATCAATGGATCGTCGTAGCTGGATGCAAGAAGAAAGTTGCTACTATCTGATTCTAAAGGAATATGATTTGTTTGGACAAGCATAACCTTTGCACCCACATCCGCGCGAGTTCCAACATATTTGTTATATTGATATGTAATTAAGCCGGTAACAGAGCCTGTTTGAGCGGAACTGTATTTCAACGACTTTGCTTTTTGTGCGTTTTGTGCTAAGGTAATTTCTTCTAAACTTTCATACCAACCTACAGATTTATTTGCTGCAACCTCTGATTTTTTAACATACTTTGTTCTGCCGTCAGCTGCGTACATCATAACAAACTCTTCAAGATGCCAACCAACAGTTAATTGTGCTGCAACTTGCGATTTCTTAAATAATTTACTTTTACCTGGAGCATACAGTCGTTGGACGGGTTCTGTATACCAGCCAACTGTCAATTGAGCTTCTACCTCAGCTTTTTTAAAAACTTTACTTTTACCTTCTGCGTAAAGTCGTTGAACAGGTGTTCTATACCATCCAACCGTGAGTTGTGCTTCGACTTGTGAAGCGGGAAATGCCTTGGAACGACCGTCTTCGGCATAAAGTGTAATATAACTTTCGGCAGAAACACAGATAACAGACATAAAAATAAGCATACATAGTACCAAAGAAATTGTTCTGGAAATAATTTTTTTCATTTGTAAACCCTCCTGAATTTATATTTGCACTTTATATTTGCAAAAGACAAACAAATTCCCTCCCTGTGTCAAAAAAGATTTGCAAATAAAAAAGTGCACCAACCGAAGGTAAGTGCACCGAAAAACACAAACTTCGATTGCTGCGAAACAAATCTTAATAACACAGGAAAACTCCTCAAACCATTAAGTGAAATTTGTGTTTTTACCAAATCCAAAATAATAGTTTGAGAAAAAAAGAAAAGGGTAATAAAACCCTCATAAATACCATGAGAATTCCTGTGATTGTGTTATAAAATTTGTTTCGCAGAATCAGTATATCATAAATAACGCAGTTTGTCCAGTAAAAAAATAATGACACAAAACTCTTTACGTTTTGTGTCGCTATTTTTAAGATTAGAATGTAATTATATGGTGTCTTTCAAAGTTTGTATCTTTTTCGAGAGAATGAATACCCAGCTTGTTTGAAATATCATCGTGAGTTTTGCCGTAGTCTGCCATTGCACACCAGGGTTCAATACAAACAAATTCCGAGCCGGGCTCTGTCCAGATGAAGAGGTTTTCAATGCCTGCGTAATCAACCTTCACTTCATTGCCGTTCGTTTTGTTCCTGAGGATAACATAGTCGCTGTCCACAGCTTCATAAACAACCGTCACAGAATCATCAAAAAGGCTGTCCGAGAGAACAAGAACACTGTGTCCGTCAGCTTCCGAAAGGTTGTCTTCGGGAATAAGTCCTGTTTCGTAGATTGTGGGCTTCTTTGATTCGAGCTTTTCAAAGTGTATTTCGTAATTTGAGAGACCACCGGGGCAGTTATAGCCTTCGTGAGAACCGAATGAGAAGTACATTACGCCGTCTGTTTGATTCACAACATTATAGCAAACGTCAATTGAATTGTCCTTCAATGCATATGTAACATAAAATTCAAAGTCATATGGATATGCTTTTTTGGTTTCTTCGTTTGACTTCAAAACAAAGGTTACGGCTTTTTCGCTTTGTGCTGAAACTTCAAACTCTGCTGTGGGTGCAAAGCCGTGGGGTGGCATGGGGTAGTCCTTGCCGTCAACGGTAATTTTACCCTCCGCGGGTGCTCCGCAGATTGGGAAAAGAACAAGAGACTGGTCGCCCCAGAACTTGTCAGGCTGATGAAGTCTTTCCGCATCGTCTGAGGTTTTGATACTTTTCATTTCTGCACCTTTTGTGCTGATTTTAACACTTAAAAAATTGTTTTTAATTTCAATAATCATATTTGTTTTCTCCTTTGAGTTCATTTTTATATTATATAAAATTCACCTTGTGTTTGTCAATATCATATACTGTAAAAAATGAAAAATGGGGTGTTTTGAATGAATATACATATTGTAAAGCAGGGTGACACAATTTCCTCAATTGCAAGAGAATACGGTGTTCCGCAGTTTGTGGTGGCAACACTCAATAATCTTGAGAATGTTCCCAATCTTGTGGTGGGGCAAGCACTTTTAATTCTTATGCCAACACAGTATCATACGGTAAACGAAGGTGAAACTGTTTATTCTATTGCACAGCAATACGGAATATCGGTTAATCGTTTGTATCGAAACAATCCGATTCTCAGAGGACAGAACATTGTATATCCGGGACAGACTTTGGTCATTGCCTTCGAAACGGACAGAACCCGAAAAATTGACGTGAATGGATATGCCTATCCATATATTGACCGGAATCTTCTTCGCACAACCTTGCCTTATATAAATTTTATGACGCCATTCACCTATGGGATAACTCAAAGTGGAAGCTTGGTTGACCTTGACGATGAAGAATTGATTGCCATTTCCAATGAATATGGTGTGACGCCGCTTATGCATCTGTCGACACTTACCGAGCAGGGAAATTTCAGCAATGAGCTTGCAAGTTTGGTTCTGAACAACCCTGAAATTCAGGATAGTCTTACTGAGGAAATAATACAAAACATACAAACCAAGGGATACGGCGGTCTTGATATTGATTTTGAGTTTGTATATCCTCAGGATGCACTTTTGTACGGTGAGTTTATCGGAAAACTGGCAAGTTCATTAAATCCTTTGGGTTATGAAGTTGTTGCAGCATTAGCTCCGAAAACTTCGGATACTCAGCGTGGGCTTTTGTATGAGGGTCATAACTATCGGGCAATTGGAGACAATGCCAATGCTGTTCTGTTGATGACTTATGAGTGGGGTTATACCTACGGCGAAGCCCAGGCTGTGGCACCAATACGGAATGTTCGTCAGGTGGTGGAGTATGCATTGGGAATAATTCCGCCCGAAAAGATTTTTCTGGGAATACCGAATTATGGTTATGACTGGACGTTGCCATATGTTAAAGGGGAATCAATGGCGGATTCGATTTCTCATGTGGAGGCTATTCAACTTGCGGCAAGATACGGTGCAGAAATTTTGTATGATGAGGTCGCTCAGTCGCCTTGGTTCAGATATACGGATGAGGGGGGAAGGGAACACGAAGTTTGGTTTGAGGATGTGCGGAGCGTTCAGCAAAAATTCAATCTTATAAATGAAAAAAACCTGCGTGGAGCAGGTTTTTGGAATCTGATGCGACCCTTTCAACAAAATTGGTCACTTCTTGATTATATGTTTGAAATTTAAATGTTATTTTGAGGTATGCTTCGAGGGGCTTGAACCGTATTCTGTTCGGTATGCTTTGTAAAAGGTAGTATAATCGGAAAAACCGGCTTTCAAAGCAGCTTCTGTCAGTTGTAGTCCTGATTCATAATGACTTTTGGCAAGCATTAGTCTTTTTAGTTTGATATAACGAAAAACTGATAATCCGGTATGTGTCCTATACAGATGTGATAAATAGGATTTACTTATACAAAACTCCTTTGACAGAATATCCAGCGACAGGTCTTCAGTGATGTGTGCATCAATATAAGCTTTTATATTATTTGTTTTTGCAGAAGCCTTGTTTGAAGCAACAATTCCTTTTGTATGCATAAGCTTAGCTTCTGATTTATCTGACATAACCGCACCCCCTTTTATCACAATTATATCAATCATAAAAATTGCTTTCAATATATTTTTTTTACCAAATGTCGCATAATTTTCTGCAATTTTAAAATGTGTTGAAAAAATTTTTGTTGAATGATATAATAAATTCAGCAATATGAAAGAAGGTGAATGATTTTGTCTTTAAAATATACAGGATATGGACTTTCTTTGTTCTTGCGTAAGAATAAAATAACATACAATGCTGACAGTGAGCTTAAAGCTCAAACAGCACATATAAACGATAAGGGGAATTATGTTGAACTTCTTTATTTTCTGGGCGGTGATACCAGCTACTTTATAGAAGGGGAGTATTATGCGCTTTCGCCTTCGGACATTGTATTTTCAAATCCGACCGAAATTCACGGAATTGTTCACAGTTCGCCGTGTACATATAAAAGGCTTTGTATCGCAGTATGTCCTGACTTTTTTATGATTAATAATCTTGAAAATCTATATCAAGTTTTTTCCAATAAGTATCCGGGTGAAGGTAATTACATAAGCCGTGAATCCGATTTGGGAAAACTGTTGAAGCCTTTGTTTGAACAGATTCTGGAATATATGCCTGATGCTGATTCTATGGGTCACCAAATAAGCAGTATTGTGATAGAAATTGTGAAAATCATTGCATCTGACATTACACATTTTCATGGAGAAGTTTCAAATCCGTTGCTGAGAAAAGTCATATCATATATTATTGATAATTACAATAAGGATATAGGATTGAATTCAATAGCGGAAGAATTCTATATAAATCGCACTCACCTTGCGAGAATTTTCAAACAGTTGACAAAGTGTTCGGTTCATCAGTTCATTACTATTTTGCGGTTTAACAGAATATATCAATTCCGTTATTATTCAAAAATGTCATTGGTTGACGCAGTGCGAGCGGTGGGATACAAGAACTATTCCACATTCTACCGTGCATATAAGCGGTATTACGGATGTGCCCCAGGGAAAAATGATGAGTGGCATCTTGAAGAACATATGGACTTGGATGATTTATAAATAAAAAACACCATCCTTGCCGAAGGGATGGCGTTTTTTATTTGGTAAACTATATTTAATTAATTTTTTTACAAGTTGTTATTTTGTAGTATCAACCACACAAAAGGAGAAAGGGTTTTTCTCTTTGTAAAACCATTATAACATATAATTAAAAAAATTTCAAGAGTAAATTTTATTTTGATACCGAATTGAGGTATTCACTTGGTGTCATATTTGATATTTTTTTGAAAACTCTTGAAAAGTAATGTGGATTATTGAAACAAAGCATATTTGATATTTCGGCAATTGTATAGGTGTTTTCTCTCATAAGTCTTTTTGCTTCGGTTATTTTCAACTTTGTGTAGTATTCGATAAGGGTGTACCCGCAATTTTTATTAAAAATTTTGGATATATAAGTTTTACTGTAATTCAGTTGTTGACAGATATCATCAACAGTAATCCTTCCATAAAGATTTTTTGCCATAAGGTCAATAACAGCCCCAACGAGATGATTGTCCATACTTTCTTTATCGGGAAAAATCTGAGGTGTTTCTGAGTTTTCTTCGGTATTTCTCACTAACATAATCAGCAGTTGTTCCAAGGTGGTTCGTATAATTTGCTGACCACCGAAGGGAGAGGCAGCACATAGTTTCAGCTCTCTCAGTTCGGGATTGTTAAATGGAAGGTCAAAGGTTTTTTTACCTTCTTCAATCAGGGTTTTTATGTAATGTCTGTGTTTTTGAGGTAAGATGGTTTTTTTGTCACGGAACAATGCCATACTTTTTGAGTTGGTTACAAAGGAGATAACAAAGACATTTGACGGTGTTTTGGTATCTGATGAAATAGTGTGGAACTCATTTGGCTTATGAAAAATCAGCTCTCCTTGTTTTAGGGTATGGGTGTTTTTACCTGCGTTAATCAGAACATTTCCGCTGTCAACGTATACCATTTCCCAAAAATTGTGCCTTTCTCCGGGGAAATGAAAGTACTTGTCGAATTCAAAATAGTGCATAGTGACAATTTTTGTTATGTTTATTGTGTTGGCGAGCTTGTGTTTTATATATGTTGGTCGATTTGAATTGTGTTTCATAATTATACTCCGGTTAAATGATAGTTTACAAAAGTATACCTTTAGAATAATCAAATACATTTACTTTTTTACTAAGTTATTATAACATAAATAGTGTAGAGAATCAACAAAATTTTGTGTTGTAGAACAAGAAAGTATAAGAAAGGAATGGTTAATATGAAAAAAGGAATAAGCATCTGGTCTTTTTCGGGCGGAACTGTAAGAGAGAATCTTAAACTTGCCAAGGATGCAGGATTTGATGGTGTTGAACTTGCCTTGGATGAAACCGGAGAGGTATCTCTTGAATCCACAAAAGAAGAAATACTTGCAATCAAGGCATACGGCGAGGAGCTTGGATTGGAGTTTTACAGCGTTGCATCAGGTCTTTATTGGACATATAATTATACTTCTGCAAATGATGAAAATGCCAAGAAAGCCAAAGCTATAACAAAGAAACAGCTTGAAGTTGCTTCATGGCTGGGTTGCGACACTATTCTTGTTGTTCCCGGTGCGGTTGAAGTTGCTTTTGACCCGGGGGAAGTTGTGGAATATGATGTTGCGTATAACAGAGCACTTGATGCTCTCAAGGAGCTTGCACCTTACGCTGAGGATTTAAAGGTTGCAATCGGTATCGAAAATGTATGGAACAGATTTCTCCTTTCTCCTGTTGAAATGGCTGAGTTTATCGACAAGGTTGGAAGTGACTATGTGGGCTCATACTTTGATGTGGGCAATGTTCTTTATATTGGCTATCCCGAACATTGGATAAAGATTCTCAACAAGAGAATCAAAAAAGTTCACTTTAAGGATTACAGAAGAGCGGCAGGGGATTTATACGGCTTTGTTGACCTTCTGGCAGGTGAAGTTAACTGGCCTGCTGTTATGGAACAGTTTGATCAAATCGGATATGACGGTTGGGTGACTGCTGAAATGTTGCCGCCATACACCCATTATCCTGAAGCTATTCTTTATAATACTTCAAAATCAATGGATTATATTATAGGAGGAAGAAGATAATGATAAAAGTAGGTTTAATCGGTTGCGGATTTATGGGAGGGATGCACTCTGCTTGCTATGATGCAATTGAAGGAGCAAAGGTTGTTGCGGTTGCAGATGTGAGACCTGAAAAGGCAGAGGAGGTTGCAAAGGTTCACGGTGCAGAGATTTTTGCAACAGGAATGGAACTCATTGCAAACGCTGATGTGGATGTGGTTGATATCTGTTTGCCCACATATCTTCATACAGAGCATGCAGTTGCGGCAATGAAGGCAGGAAAAAATGTTTTTGTTGAAAAACCCGTGTGTCTCAATGAAGAAGAATGTGAATTGCTTCTTGCAACTGAAAAGGAAACCGGAGCAAAGGTTCAGGTTGGTCAGGTTATCAGATTCTGGGATGAATATGTATGGCTTAAGGCGGCCTATGACAAGCGTGAATATGGCGAAATTCAGTCAGCTGTATTCAAACGTCTCAGCTCATATCCCACATGGGCATGGGATGGTTGGCTCCATGATGCAAAGAGAAGTGGTTCAATGGCTCTTGATCTTCATATCCACGATGTTGACTTTATGAGATATCTGATGGGAGATCCCGATGACCTGACATCAACAGCTGTAAGAGATGAAACAGGAATCATTGAACAGATTTTCACAACTTTCAAGTATGGTGATACTGCTGTTTCGGTTGAAGGATGTTGGGACTATCCGGCAGACTTCCCCTTTGCAGCTGAATTCCGTGTTAAGTTCGACAAAGCGACAGTTGTTAACGATGCAAATGGTCTTGCAGTTTATCCCAAAGAAGGCGGAGTTATCAGACCTGAAATTAAGCCGGCATTTGAAGGTACAAATGATATTGGCGGAAACCTTTCAAGCCTCGGCGGATACTATAATGAGCTCAAGTATTTCATTGAAAAACTTGAAGCAGGTGAGGCTCTGGAAGTTGCTCCCTTGTGCGAGGGTGTGAAATCGGCAAAGCTGATTTACAAGGAAATTGCAAGCGTTGGCGGTGCACAAAAATAAAATCAAAATAAGATAATAAAACACAAAAAGGATGGTGCAACACCCATCCTTTTTATTTTATAGGAAAATACAACCTTTGCGGTGTATTTTCCATAAAACAAAAACATAAATTTAATTGTCCGTGCGAAATTTTCTGCCTTTGGCAGAAACGCACATGGACGAAGAAAGCCAACAAAAACGACGCGGCGGCGAGAGGCGTTCTCGTTTTTAAGTTATTCAAGAAATTAGCATTCAGCGTTCTTCTTGTAGATTTCGTATCTTTCGATAAGATCCTTTTCAGCCTTGTCGAAGAGCTGTGCAGCAACTTCGGGGAATGCTTTCTTGAGCATGAGATAACGGTTTTCACCTTCGAGGAATTCCTTGATTGTGCCTGTGGGCTCTTTTGAATCAAGGATGAAGGGGTTCTTGCCTTCTTCCTTAAGTGTGGGGTTGTATCTCCAGAGGTGCCAGTAACCTGTCTGAACAGCCTTCTTTTCTTCAGC
>JAZNLK010000146.1:0-9567 GCA_045579055.1 Clostridia bacterium | reverse complement strand
CCACTTGACCAATGGGCCGTATGGTACACCTTCAGGGACTCGAACCCTGGACACCCTGATTAAGAGTCAGGTGCTCTACCAGCTGAGCTAAAGGTGCATTTTTTGCTTCGTTGCCGTTGCAACTATTAGAGTATACACTCTTTTTTGCGTTTTGTCAACCCTTTTTTTGAAAATTTTTTAAATTTTTTTTGATATTATATTTTGCCCATTTATTTATTGATTTATTACATAAAAAAGGTGGCAATTTTGGCAAATTACCACCTTAGACTGTCAAAAAAATCATTTTGTCATTCTGAGAGAGCGGAGCAATTCGAAGAATCTAACGATTTTATGCAACTTTAAGACCCTTCGAATACGCTCAGGGTGACAGCGTGTCGACTTCATCGACATACTGAGGCGGCAATCCGAAAATTGCCGCCTGAAATTTGTTACTCAACAACTGTGATTGTATGTTCTGCAAGATAGGTCTTTCCTGAGTTCAGAGAAATGATACCTTCCTTTTGGGTTATATCGTAGCTTGAACCGATTATGTCCTGAACGCCTGCCCAAGGCTCAACACAGATGTAGGGTGCATTGGGTTTGTGCCAAAGCAGGAAGTAGGGGGCATAGTCAAAGTCAATTTTAACCGCTTTGCCGGTTTTTCTGTTTCGGAGCATTGCTGAACGTGATTTCAAATCCTTGAAAACAAGAGCATCAACAGTGAAGTATTTGTCATAAAGCGGAAGAATGTTTGTGTCCTTGATGATGGGTAGCTGCTGATTTGAAAGCAGGTTGCCATAAAGAACATATGCATTCAGAGTTTCGTTCTGAGGGAACACAATGTCATAATCTTCAATGCCTTCGGGGGTGTAGTAACCTTCGTGCGAACCGATTGAGAAGTACATTGTTTTGTCTGACTTGTTGTCAACCTTGTATTCAAGCTTTACTGATGCATCGTCAAGGGTGTAAATCAGTCGCAATTCATAATCAAAGGGGAAGCATTTCTTTGTTTCCTCGTTGGACTTGTGAAGAAAAACAGCCGTGGTATCGGTTGCAGATTCAACTTCAAAGGGGGTGAATCTTCCGTAGCCGTGCTTCTGCATGGGATATTCCTTGCCGTCAAGAATGTATTTGTCTTCTTTGAGCCCTCCGCATACCGGGAACATAAGGGGGCAGGAATTGGGCCATACTTCTGGCTTGCCGTCCCAAAGATATTCCTTTTCGTTTGCAACAAGGCTCTTCATTTCAGCACCAAGTTCGTTGATTTTGAGAGTTATTTTGTCGTTTTTTAATGTTACCATAAAAATTTTCACCTCTAAAAAATTTGGTAAATTAAGTATATCAAAACTGAAAACAAAAGTAAATAGGTTTTTGTAAAAATGGATGCATAAAGGACAAGGTGTCTACGGTTGACAAAGACAGGAGTTTATGATATTATTGAAGCAGGAAGAACTTGGAGGAGAGACATCGATAAATAATATAGGATGTGTTAATTATGAAAAAAATTATTTCATTTGTGTTGGTTTTGAGTGTGCTTTTAAGTTTTACACCTGCAATTATGTTGGTTAATGCTGAAGAAGACATAGGAATCAACACTTTTCGTTTGCAGGAACGCTTGATGTTTTTGAATGATGTTGATTTTGATATGGTTGCAGCTGTGCAAGCAGAAGAACGCCAAGCAAAAATTGATGCAATGATGGAAAGTTACAGCAAAGATGATATTACATTCACGGAAAGTGAATGTGAAAAAATAATGGGACAGTTGGAAACGGGTTTTTCTATCGCTGCCGCTATATCAGGGTGTATTCCAGGCTCAGGGCAGGTAGCTGAGGGGATTTTACAGGTGTGTTCAGCTATTGCGGGTGAAGGAAAAAAATCTGAAGCCGAAAAAACTCAGGAAATGCTTCAGCAAATGATGGATCGAATTGACACGCGATTTGATATTGTGGATGAAAGGCTGGAGAATATTCAAGAAGATATCCAAGCGGGGGTTAATAAACTGGAACAAAACAGCAATTACCGCAGTTTGATGGAAATGCATCGAGATAATATGATGGATTTTGATTCTGATGTTAAGTATATAGATGGGAGCAATATAACTCACTACAACGGTTATTCATCGTGGTGCCAGAAACTTCAAAGCAAGTATGATGAAATTCAGGCTTGTTATAATAATGAAGCTTTGACACAAACTCAGAAGGAGAAAAAACTCGATTCTCTTTATAAAGATTTGTTTCTTTATGCAAACGAATCAGAAGATTTGAAGTTCAATATTGAAGACACAACAGGAACTTATGACTTGGATGGGTGTTCTGTTGTGAAAAGCTATTACGAGCGTCTTTTCTTGGCGAAAGCAACAGGAATATTGGAAAATAAATCAGCTGCAGAAATAACAACGTATACTGTGAATTATGCTGAAAACTTGTATAACTCATATGCATTTTCGATGTACTGCAGAGCGCTTGCTTATGTGTACAGAGCAGAGACTATTGATAAATACGGTGCAGAAAAAAATGAACCGACAGGTCTAATGAGTGTTGATGAAGAAAAAATAATAAGTTTTTTTGAAAAGGAATATATCGAGGGATTTAACGATGTTGAATATGAATTGACCAAAGCATTGGTATATATCTTGGCGTTGGATTTGGAATATATGTACGCAGTGGATGTTGAAAATCCGAGTTCTTACATAAATGTACCATACAAGTCTCTTGATACGGTGGAAATCGGTACAGATGTTGCCAATAATCAGGTGAAAAAGGATGCAACAATTTTCTTAAACAAGATTCCGCAGTATCTTTCTGCAATTTCAAAATCTGCAAAAACCACTTTTGAGATTGTTTCAGGAGCATCGCTTGCTGAGGTAGACAACAATGGTAAGGTGAGTGTGACAGGTAACAGTGGAAGTTTTACCGTTGCAATGCTGTATAACGATAAAGAAGTGTATAGGATGGACTTTGTTATTACCGAGGGTGCTTTTTCGGGTGGAAATGGAACAATGGAATTTCCCTACATAATAGCGACCGAAGCGGATTTGTGCAATATATGCTCAGAAACAGGGGATTATTCAGATAAAAGCTTTATATTGGTTAACGACCTGAATTTAAGTGACAATGAACTGGTTTATAATTCTGAAAATGACTATCATAATTTTGAACCTATTCCTGAGTTTTCAGGTTTTTTTGACGGCAGAGGTCATACAATTTCGGGAATGGAATACAAAATGGTGGCATCGAATATTCCTGGAGACAGAGATTATTCTTTCGGTTTGATAGGCGTGAATTTAGGAACGATACGAAATCTTAATATTGATGGGTTTAATTTGTTCCGTGAACATTCCGAATCAGAAAAGAGCCGTTGTGCATATTCCGGCTTTTTATGTGGTGCAAACGAAGGTGACGGAGTAATTGAGAATGTCAATGTGACAAATTCTGAAATGTATTATTGGCTTGGTTGGAATACGAGTTATTACACTCTTCTATGTGCAGGAGGGATTTGTGGAGTTAACAGAGGTGAAATCAAAAAATGTAGCACACAGAAGTTGGATATTGTTGCAAGAACAAAGACCGATCATAATACAACACTTACATATGTCGGAGGGATTGCGGCTTACTTATATGGTTCTGTGACAGATTGTTTTGCAACCGATAACGGACTTTTTGGAAGTGCAAATTGCGGAAGTCACACCGGCGGTATTTTTGGCTGGGGCAGTTATAGTGGATTTGCTTACGCAAGGATTGGCGGAATCTCGGGCTCTGCTGAAAGCGGTTCAAATGTCACAAGGTGCCTTGTTTCGTGTAATTCTCTGGATAAAGAGTTGGGCGGAAGTTATGATCCTGCGAATTATCAATTTGCAGATGTGAAGAATTTGGTGGGAAAGGAGTGTTCGGGTTCGGTTGTTGAAAATGTATATGAATATGTGCCCGAGGATGATGAGACAGAGAATAGTTTTGAAAACTTTAATATTTCGAACTACCCTGTCCTTGAGAATAATGGCTGGACACAGGCTGAGGACGGTTCACCGTGCTTTGCGAAGGCAGAAGGACAGATTCCGTCTGCAGCACAGCTTTGTCGTGAAAGTTATAGTGATCCGTATACGATTGAACTGATAAGTCTGCCGATTTATGAATATGCAATTTCTGAATGTGGTGGAAATATGAGTGAATGGCAGACGACGGCACGTTTTGAAAACCTGAGCCCTGCGACACCGTATAAAGTATATACCAGAAGTATAGCGAATAATCTGGAGGTCGCAAGTGAAGCTGCGATTCCCATGATTATAATGACAGGGAAACTAGACGCTGCAACACCTGTTGCACCCACAATGCTATCAAAAACGGCAACTTCGGTTACACTTGGAAGCGTTGAGGGATATGAATATAGCAATGATGGTTTAATATGGCAGGCGAGCAATATTTTTGATGGGCTTGAACCGAATACAGAATATACGTTTTATCAGAGAATTGCTGAAACGGATAATACCTATGCAAGCGAAAAAAGTGTCGGTTTGACGTTGAAGACCATGGTTGCTGTGAACATTTCGGGAATTAGTGAAGAAACGGTGACAGTTATCGGTGATAACTTCAACGGAAAAGTATTTGTGGCACTTTATGATAATAGTAAAAGAGCATCAGCTGTTTATGTTTATACACCTGTGGAAAGTATAAATGTAAAAGTCGGAAACGGTGTTTCGTACACGAGCGCAAAAGTTTTTTGGCTTGACGGTTTGTCGACGTTGAAACCTGTTTGCGAGGAAGTAGAAGTATATTAAAAATTTGGTACACCCCAAAACTATTGTTTTGGGGTGTATGTTTTTACCTTTACATTTGATAAGAATTATGTTAGAATAAAACAAAAGAGGAGGGTGCTTATGCAAATGGTTTTGATTACGGCACTGGGTGTCGGTGGTGCGACAATTATCGGTTCAATAATCGGTTTTATGTTCAAAAAGATGTCTCACAAGTTCTCGGATATCATATTGTCCTTTGCGGCAGGAGTGATGCTTTCAGCCGCTGTTCTGGGGCTTATTTTACCGTCGATTGAATATGGGGGAAAATATGGAATTATAATTACCGTTGCAGGGATTTTTGCGGGAGCAGTATGCCTGAACCTTATTGACAAGCTTGTTCCCCATCTTCACAAAATTCTCGGCGGAGCAGAAGAACAGCACGGAAATACAAATCTCAGCAAGGTTCTTTTGTTTGTTCTTGCCATTGCCATTCACAACTTGCCCGAGGGTATTGCTGCAGGGGTGGGCTTTGGTTCGGGAAACACATCCCGGGCACTTATGATTGCCGGAGGTATTGCACTTCAGAATATTCCTGAAGGAATGGTTATAATTTCACCAATGCTTGCGGCAGGGGTTTCACCCAAAAAGACCTTTGTGTGTGCGATGGTGACAGGACTTGTTGAAGTGGTGGGTACGTTGATTGGCTACTTTGCGGTTAATGTTGCAACGGTTATTCTGCCTTTTGCCCTGGCTTTTGCAGGGGGAACAATGATATATGTTGTCAGCGATGAAATGATTCCCGAAACTCATGCTCACGGTGGTGAACGTGGGGCGACTTATGCTCTGCTTGTGGGATTCTGTGTGATGCTGGTTTCGGATGTTCTGCTCGGATAAAAAAATCACCCGATGAAAGTTTTCATCGGGTGAAGCTGTTTTTAAAGTATTTCGTTTACGCTCTTTTTGATGATTTCAGTATCTTCGGGTGTTATGTCTTGGTCGAAGTCGCAGAAGATATTGTTGTCAATGCCGTTGCCGGTAAGCTTTTTGTACCAGGTAAGACCCAGTGCGTAACGCCCTGCACCTGAGCTTGCGTGAATGTCGTCACGATGGGTATTTTTTAAACCGTTTTTAACCAATTGGTTCATAACAGCACCTGACGGAACAATTATGTCTGTTCCGATAACCTTTGCCGCCTGAGCATAAGACTTTTCAATATCTTTGAACATAGCTTCGTGACAACTGTAACCAAGATCTGTCATGGTTGCGGAATCGGGACGATACGCCCAGGTCTGATGAATAATCTGTTTGGCTGTGGGTGCGTATTTTTTTACGTATTCTGACAGTTTGCTCATAAAAGGTTCAAATGTGCCAAAGTCAATGCTCTGGCGGCTTACCTGCTGAAGGCTCACATAATCCCAAACATCGCTGAGCAGAGCTTCTTTGATTGTTGTATATATTTTGGTGGAGTAGCCGTTTATCTGAAAGTCGTATAATGGCTTGTCTGCCATTATATTTTTGAAATGTTCACTGAAGGAACAACCGCCGATATAGAGGTTTACTACCTTCATTTGATAGCCGTCTGCACGGGCAATTTGATGCATATATCGTGTGGCATCTTCTGAAAAACTGTTTCCGATACATAAAATTTTCATTTCTATCATCTCTCCTTGTCGATATTTTAGCATATAAGTGAATATTTGTAAAGTATTTTGGATATAAAGGTTGATTTTTATTTGATTTTGTTTTAAAATAGTAGGGATGGAGGTAAACAATATGGATGCGATAAAGAATAAAGTAGGGTTCATATGCGATATGGACGGTGTTATATATCACGGAAATAAAATTCTTGATGGAGTTTCAGAGTTTGTGAACTGGATGCTGGATAATAACAAACGCTTTGTGTTTCTCACCAACAGTCCCGAAAGAACGCCCCATGAGCTGAGTATGAAGCTTGAGAGAATGGGACTTTCGGTTCCGGCGAAGAATTTCTACACAAGTGCAATGGCAACTGCAGAGTTTTTGCACAGTCAGAAGCCCGGTTGTACGGCTTATGTTATTGGTGAAGCAGCTCTGACAAAGGCACTTTATGACAAAAAGATATATATGAATGATGTTGACCCGGATTACGTTGTGGTTGGTGAAACACGGACATACAGCTTTGAAAAAATTGAGAAGGCAATAGAACTTGTGAATAAGGGAGCCAAGCTTATTGGTGCAAATCCCGATATCACCGGACCCACCGAAAAAGGTATTATGCCGGCAACAGGTTCGTTGATTGCTCCAATTGAAATTGCAACAGGCAAAAAGGCATATTTTGTCGGAAAGCCCAATCCTATTATGATTCGTCACGGTCTCAATATGCTTGGCTGCCATAGTGCAGAGATTGCACTGATAGGTGATCGTATGGATACAGATATTATTGCAGGTGTTGAATCCAATGTTGACACCGTGCTGGTTCTCAGCGGTGTTACTTCACGTGAGGATATTGATAAGTTTCCATACCGACCCAAGTATGTTCTGAACGGTGTGGGGGACATTATCAGGGACTAGGGAATAGAAAACGGTTGTCTTCTGATGTTGCTGTTCGGAAAGATGAAAACAGCTTGAAGAGTGGAGAAAGAGTAAAAACAATATAAGAATTTACGAGGTGAAGTTTATGAATATTTATATAATCGGGCTTTTTACTGTGGGAGGTTTCCTGACCGTTGGATTGCTTGCAACGATATATTTTAATTTTTTCAAGATAAGAAAAACCAAGGAAAAGCGTTCAAATCGCTTGAAGTATTGTACCGCAGCGTATTTATGTATTGCCGGTGCTTTTGCATATTTTGCATACCTGATTTCGTGCGGAGACTGGCTGAGAGGTGCTTTGAGCCCGGTGCTGTTGGTTCATGCTGTGCTGATGTTCTTATTGATTTTTGCAGCATCAAAGCACGCACACAAATCCGAAAACTTACCCGGACAAATAAGAATGTGCCTTACAACGTTTTCTATAGCACATCTGACGATTCCGTCTTTTGTTGGCGGAGGAGCATTTGCTCTGTTTAAGCTGGTTCAGGATTTGTCAATGATAACGGTTTCGTTTATGATTGCGATTTTTATGATGGCTATAAACCTTATTATGATGGTTCTTATACTTATAAAATTCTTTAAGGTGCGCAATGATTAGAAAATATATACGGCAAGTCTGTTGAAAAAACAGGCTTGTTTTTTTGCTCTAAATTTTTAAATATGGTAGACATTTAAGAAAAAGTGTGATATAATTGTTTTCAACAAATTTTTATAGGAGTGTGACCAAAATGACTTTTTTGAAAGAATATATTTTAAATCAGCACGGTGGCAATACTTGGGCGTAAGCCCATGGTGTTTTTTGACAGTTAGTTAAACTGTGAGGTTTTGATTTAAATATATTTTTTGGAAAAGGAGTTTTATAATAATGAATAAATACAGAGACTTTGACAATTACTTGAAGGAATATCCCAATGCGGAAGGATATTTCGGTGAATACGGCGGTTCTTATCAGGCAGAAGAATTGATTGAGGCGTTTAAGGAAGCTGATGAAGCATACGAGGCAATCTGCCATTCGGCTCAATTTATTAATGAGCTTCGTAGAATCAGAAAGGAATTTCAGGGCAGACCCACACCCATCACTCATTGCGAAAGACTTTCAAAGATTTTTGGCAACTGCCAGATTTATCTGAAAAGAGAGGATTTGAACCACACAGGTGCACACAAGCTTAATCACTGTATGGGTGAAGGTCTTCTTGCAAAGTTTATGGGCAAAAAGAAGATTATTGCTGAGACCGGTGCAGGTCAGCACGGTGTTGCAATTGCAACAGCTGCTGCATATTTCGGTATGGAATGTGACGTTTATATGGGTGAGGTTGATATTGCAAAACAGCATCCGAACGTAATCAGAATGAAGATGCTTGGTGCAAATGTTGTTCCTGTAACAAAGGGACTGAAAACCCTGAAGGAAGCTTGTGATGCGGCATTTGAAGCATATCTCAATGAGTATAAGGATGCGATTTACTGTATCGGTACTGCTGCAGGCCCACATCCATTCCCGAAGATGGTTCGTGATTTCCAGTCTATTATTGGTATTGAGGCGAGAGAACAGTTCCTGGAAATGACAGGTATTATGCCTGATGCAATTACTGCTTGCGTTGGGGGTGGTTCAAACTCACTCGGTATGTTTGTTCCATTCCTGGCAGATCCTGTTGAAATATATGGTGTTGAGCCGTTGGGCAGAGGTTCGTCTGTTGGTGACCATGCGGCAACAATGGCATACGGAACAAAGGGGGTCATCCACGGCTATTCAAGCTATGTTCTTCAGGATGAGAAGGGAGAACCCCTTCCGGTATATTCAATTGCCAGCGGTCTTGATTATCCGGGTGTTGGACCTGAACACGCATTCCTTCATGATATGAACAGAATTCATTATGAAACTGTCAGCGATGAAGAAGCAATGGAAGCGTTCTTCCTGCTGTCAAGATATGAAGGCATAATTCCTGCAATTGAGAGTGCACATGCTGTTGCATATGCAATTCGATATGCAAAGGAACACAAGTCGGGTTCTATTCTTGCCTGTCTCTCAGGTCGAGGAGACAAGGATATCGACTATGTTTATGAAAAGTATGGTTGCGGCGAACAGTTCAAACTGGATTATGATGTGAAATAAAGTAATGCAAAAAGCGAGGTTTTCCTCGCTTTTTGTGTTAGTGTGCCGAGCATGGCATTTAACTTGACGGTGAAAGTCCGTTATGGGGGTACATATCAACCAACCATTAGTGAAGCACAAGCTATCCACCGTGAGGTGGAAGTGAAGGAAGTGTGTAGCAAAATCTTGGCTCGATGAA
>JAZNLK010000145.1:0-38307 GCA_045579055.1 Clostridia bacterium | reverse complement strand
AAGAAGCTTTACCGGAATATCAAACCTTGCACCCTTATCCAGGAATTTTGTCCAGTATGCAACCGTATCAACAAGTGCCGTCATAAAGGTCTCTGTTTCAATGGCTCTTGCCTGGACAAGTCTTGAACGTGCCACAATGCGGTAATCAAGAGTGAACTGTTCGGGGTTTTCTTTTGTATATCTCTTTGTTCTTATCCACACAATTGGGTCACGGTCAGGGTCACCCGGTTCCACAAAGTACATAAATTCAACAACTTTTTCAGCATTTGAATGAACCGAAAACATAATAGGCAGTCTTCCGTCAAGCAAAAACTGTTTTGGTGTTGATTCACAAACCTCTGTGTCCACCATAGTGGGAGCAAATATAGGTGAAGGCTTGCGGTCATTTGCCATACTTTGGGGATATACGTTTCCCGTGGCTGCATTCACCATAACTCCGCTCCAGCTTGCAAAACCACTGAGGAAGGAATATCCCATTTCCTTCGTGGGCGGCAAAATCTTCTTCACCTCATCAAATCTGGGCTCACCGTTTTTCAGAAGTTCTTCTCCTAATATATCACGACCACTATCCATCAGTTCTTTTGGGTCGTGACCATTATACAAATTCAGTTCAGGCACATTGGATAAATCCTTCACCGAATAGGCAACAAGCTCCTTTTCTTCGCCTTTGTTTCCAAATGTCATTTTCCACACGCCGCCGGCAAAAAACTCCTTCAGAATTTCACCACGTTTGCGTTTTGTTTCAAATACGTTAAATTCCATTTTCTGTTCCTCTATCACCTTATATAAAATGCTTTCACATCAATTTTCAAAGTTAATAAACAGTTGAAGGAGAAGCGAAGAATCATCGCTTCTCCCAACTTGTAAACATGAGATTATTCAGCAAGTGCAGAAGTTATATCCCATACCTCACAAAGAGGTGTTCCTTCCGTGAGAGAATCCCAAAGAAGGATTTTTGCTGTCTTATATTCAGCAGTCGGAACGCTGAGTTCAGCCACGCCTTCGCCTTTAATAACGGTGGGAGCGTCAAAATCCACATCCACCATAGCACCGCTTTCGCCATACAAAACCATAATCGGAGAAACTGTTTCTGCATAGCTTGCATCAAATGCAATATTTGCAGAAATGTTTGTTCCGTCATTTTCAAGCTTAGGTGCACTCATTGAAACACCATCAGAAACAACAAAGTTGTCAAAAAGCAGATTTGTGCCGGCAGCTGTCACAGTTGAGGGATTTCCCCAGCCTGATCCGGCAACTACCACACCTGACTTGCCGTATACGCCTGATGTAATCATACCTATACCTGTGCCTCTGTAATAAGTTGCCTTACCTGCGGCAGCATTGTTTACATTCTGGGTAACAGCTTCCCATTCGTCTGTTCCGCGAACCTTTCTTGCCACTCTGATATCCTTATTCTGCTGAGCATCCTCCGCATTCCATGCGGTATTGTCTGCCATAATCTTGTATGTATACCACACATCCTGTTCAAGAGTAACTGCAGGAATAATGAAAAATTCGTCATTTGTGTCATTGATGCTTATAACGTCGAAACGAAGACCTGCACCGTCAGCTTTTTTGCAAACATCAAATGTCATTGTGTAGTCCAAGGTGTCAAGTGTTTCAACCTGATAACCACCAAGACCAAACCACTGTGCACCGCTGCCGGTTGCATTTGTAACCGACAAATACTTATTTCCGCTTTCATCGCTGAGGATTGCAGCAGTTGCATTTGTGGCACTTGAAATATTGCTGTTTTTGCTTACATCCTGATAGTCCTGATGCACAAGAACACCCTTTGTCTCATAGGTCTCAGGTTCTGACGCAACATAACTGAGCTTCACATTGTCAATCTGATAGTTTGTTGCAAACTTATTGTTTGCACTTCCGTCAGCAAGAGTTGTAACACAACCCTCGTTTACTGCACCGTCATTATACACGCCAAACCAAAGATTTCCATTGGTATCAGCAACATTCTGAGTCAGAGTTGCGTACTGCACCGCAACGGTTCTTGCATTGTTGTTAGCACCACCGCCGGTAACAATTCCGCCACTTGCGTAAACTGTGTCGGAGCCCTTTTCTTTGACGGTGAGTGTGAACATACCTCCGGCTGAGTTACCGTTGCCATTTGCACTGCCGGCAACAGTTCCCCACTGGGTTTCGTCAACCGCAATTGTAACCGTGAACCACTTTTCCGTTGCAGGGGTACCCTGGAATTTTCCACTTCCAATATGCGTCAAAGCCTGGTTGAAGGCTTTTGAATAAATTCTGAGCCCGTATGCCGGAAATGCCGCTGTGTTCAACTCGCTGTTTTTGAAACCTACCAAAAGGGGTGCCGACGCATTGACTGCATTTACATCAAATTCCAAAGTATAGCTTGTGGGAACCTTTGTGAAATCAACGGTTGTGTATGCACCGTGCTTTGCACCGTCAACCGCTTCGGTTTTCAGGTCAAGAACTGTGTTTTCATCTGCTGTCACAATTCCCACATAAGCCGTATTCGCAGGATATGCCGACTTGAGTGCCGCATCGTCGCCCTCGAAGCTTTGGTTAACCTCATAACCATATTCCAGCTGTTTGCCTGTGGGAACTGCCCCATTGACACCTAATGCCGCAATTGACAAGGTCATTGCCGCGCTGAGTGCAAGACTGATTAGTTTTTTCATTTTAAAGTCCTTCCTTTCTTTATTTTTCAGGAACCGGTTGATTCCTCATATTCTTTCACCTAAGACGTATTCCGTCCTGGCCGGCGGTGAAAAAATATGAAAAACACAACAGCTCCTTTTTGATTTCTGTCGCTCCAAAGCTGTCATTTATTTATTCAATCCTGCCGTATGTTGGGATAGCACACGCCAGAACAAAATAAATCAAAAATACTTATGCCAAATTATCCACCTGAACCTGATATAAATCAAGGCCATGGGTTCGGAACAATATTCCGTAGCTGTTTTCGGTTTCACGGAAGAACCTTCCGAAAAGCTCCGAACAAGTTTTCAGGTCAATATATCCGTTTTTGAGACAAATGTTTTCGGAAGTCTTTGTCTCACTGCCCACGGCATAGGAAGCTGAGCCTTCGGTGAACTTAATCACAATCTGACCGATTTTCACTTCAGCACCTCCGCTGACCTCTCTGATTTCAACACCGAATATTTTTTCGGCACTTTTCAGGTCAACTCTGCCATCTTCCACCGATACATCAAAATATGTGCCGTAAATCCACGCTTCGCCGCCGTTCTTGGGAATAACACAATGGTTTGCCGCCAACTCATCCGCAACCGAATAACCTACAAAAGTTCTTTCGTGAAGCTCGGGATGGCGCTTGAGCGTCTTTATTTTGTCAATATCCTGAACCCCTGTTAGATCGCCACCATAGCCTCCGCCGGAGGAGCTCCTCCAATAAAGCTGATTGTCCACAAGGCTAACATTGGAATCGGAGGTCCAGAGGCTTGGTACCATATCCATTTCCATCAAATCTGATATATATTCCCATGTTTCCATTCCATCATAGCTCACAGCAAGAGAAATTCTGTTTCTTGGCATCTGCTGACCACGTTCGTTTACTGTCTCGGTGTCATAAAGGAATATTGCATAATAAACATTGTCATGTTCCCAGTCACGAAGCACCTTAAAGCAGGTTTCACTCTGAATAAGCTGTGAATGGTGCGGTATTGGATCAAAAGTTTTTCCTCCGTCCTTTGAAATCCAGTAATCAAGAAAGCCCGAATCGGAACGACCGTACATCCATATATCACCATTTGGTGCGTCAACCAGAATAGACTCATTCATAATAATGCCCGTATTTGCCGTTGTGAGCACCGTTTCGGACTTATACCATTCTGTTCCGCCCACATTTGAATACCAGATATCAGAATAGCCGTAGTCCTCGTCACCCTGAGAGGTTATATAAAACAATCTTCCGTCCTTTGAGCAGGTGAGACGAGATACTGAGGAATAGGGCGGACGGTTTGGGACAAAGCTGCCAAAAATATTCACGCCTTCACTCCATGTTCTGCCGTTATCTGATGAAATCTGACAGGTTACCGTTGTGCCGCCTTCATTTATCTTGGCAAGCTTGCCATCAGGCATCACAACAATCTGTGCACCGTATGCGTGCTGTGAAGTTTCGGCTGTATATGTTTTCCAAGTCCGCCCCTTATCGGTTGTCACCGATGTTTCGAAAGGCCCCGAACCAATAACCGAGCCGTCATCAGCCTTATAAAACAATGCCGGTGAAGATATGGGATTGAACTGAGCGGAGTTATAGATTGCCGCACCCGCAACAGGACAATCCTCGCCCACATAATACATGTCATCAATGCACAAAACTCCGTCCACCGCACCAAAGCCATGTCTTCCATAGTTCACATCATCATAATAAGCTTCGGTTGTTGTTCTGATTACTTCATTTCCGTTGCAAAAGAGTGCCGCATCGGTTCCGTCAAAGCGGAATGTGAAGTCATACCACTTTCCGGCTTCAATGGCTCCGGGTGCCTCCACAATTGACGTGACAGCAACCTTGCCTGTGGCATCACTTTTTTCGGTGTACCATTGACCGTTTTCAAAGTCATAGCCGAACCTGTCGCTGACATCATGCCTGCTTCGGCGAAGCATAAAGTAAATCTTGCCTTCTGCCTTTTCCGCCATTGCACGGAAACGCAGGTCAGGCTCTCTTGAAATGCCGTTGAACATATAAACGCCTGTGCCTTTTAGCTTCAGATAGCTGTTTCCGTTTTTGGTAACGGTTTCATTGGTCATATTTGCAACGCTACCCTCGCTAATATGCGAAGGGCGCATCTGGAAATATTCTTCATAGGCAAACTCATTGTCATTTTCAAAATTTTCAATATGATAGAACCTTCCGTCGGTATTTTTCAATGCAATAATAGTCGAAGCCGAAGGATTTGTCATACTTCGCTTAATTTCGGGCTTATGTGCAAACTTATTACAACGATAGCTGCCCAAAAACTGATTATCACGGAACAACTGTGCAATACCAAAGCCCACGGTCAGTCGGTAATAACCGGGCTCTGTCTTGTCCGCTAATTTATACTCATCAACCGCTGCATTGAGAACCATCTGTCTTTTTGCATAAACCCCATCTTCACGGAAATACAGTTCATTTTCAAAAACTCCGTCAAAGAAGCTAACGGTTTCTGATGATGAATCAGTTTTGTCGAATTCCAATGAATAGTACTGAGTACCGGGAACAGACACGCTGAAGTTCTCTTCGCCGTTCCATTTTTTGGAATATCGTTCCGCCTTCACATTGCTTCCGCCCAAATGAACATCTCGGACACCCCGGTGGCTAAGCTTTTGAGGCTCTGCCGATCTTGGCATAAAGAAGCTGAATGCAAGCTGACCGTTGTAATAAAGCTCTGCATATCCCGAAGTCACCACAGCCTTGTAATCACCTTTTCCCAAAGGATATTCCTTTGCTCCGTCATAGGTTTCGTAGGTGATTTTGTCCTCTTGATGCTTTAGGGAAAATCTGAAGTATCCGTCTGTGAGCTCAACTTGTCCGCTACCTGATTCATATTTGTAGTCAAACTCATATTCTCTGCCCATTTCAAGCGTCATTCCGTCAGAATAGTCAACATTCACATAAACAGGTTCACTTTCAATGACACTACCTGCGGAGTTGGTGACCTTGGCATAAATATTAGCTGTCCCAACCTTAAAATCAGAAAATGTCACATTGAAGGGTGCGGTATTGGATGTGACCATCTTATTACCGTTTACATAATAATCGACCGATGTAGCCTTCAGCTCTTCAGAAATTGAATCGACAGAAACAGATGCCGTGACACTTTCGCCCATACTTATCTGTTCCTTTGAAACATTAACCGCCACATTAAACGCAGGCTTCACATAAACGGTTGTACTCACGGATTTCTTGTCCCCTGCCTTGGCATAGATGTCATAGGTGCCGATTTTCATATTTTCCACAACAAGCTCAAAATCAGGCGCATAGCCTCTGCCTAATGAAGTATTGCCGATGAAATAATCAACAAACTCTGTTCCCGAAGGAGCGGTTGAACGCAAAGTCATTTTCTTGCTTTCGGCAACACGAGACTGATTTTTGGGCTCGATTATCTTTACTTCATCCATATATGGAGTATATTTTATCCAGTCAATCTGCGCCTGAGACGAGAAGGTTGCAGCATTCTGCTGGAACACAATGGTATGCCAGCGATTTGTTTGCGTGAATCTGATATGATGGGTAAAAAGCATCTGGTCGTCCATATACCATGTAACAAATCTGCCTCTTACCTCCGCCTTCCATGTATGCCACTCTCCATCGTGAGAGCTGTATGCCATGGAATATCCGTAATCTTTCATAGTGTCGTCGCTGACACCGTTATGCCATATTTTTCCGTGATAAAAATATAGCCAGAAATGTCTGTCATCGGTTGAGCACTCAAGCGCCGTCATACCCGGCTGACCGCCCAGTGCATGAATATCTGTGAGCTTCATTCTCCATTCCATATCATAGTTCTCGGTGGCACGAAGAGGACGTTCGAGAGTTGTCAATGAATAAGAACCGGGATTGCTTTCAAAAAGCGGTCCCTGACTCATCGTGACAATTCCTGCTTCCTCATCAAGTTCGATTGCCGAAGGCTTTTCATAAACCCAGCCACCCTTGCTGTTCCAATCTTGAACAAAGGCTTCGGTATAATCCTCTGTGAGTTCAAGTAGACCATCCTCAGCAACTTTGTTATTGGTGAATGTTACATTTTCAACCTCATATTCGCCCGAGGAACCAAAAACACCAAATTCAACCTTACCTCTTGATGGTGTGCTCTTCAGATTTTGCATTCCTAAATATGTTCCGTCAACATAAACATACTGAACCATATTGTCAGTATCAATTTCCAAGGTGTAGTCGTGCCATTGATCCATATTTGAAACACTCACGCCTTCCTGTGTGTCACCTGACAACAGCCGTCCGTTCTGAATATAAAAACCTGCTCTGGCAACACCGTCCGCCACCCAGAAATATGATGTTGTTCCGTGAGTGTTCACCTTCATTGAGAAGTTCACCGTCATCTTTGTGGGCTGATTTGCATAGCTATACTGCAACGTGCCGATACCGGTTACCGTTGCCGTATTACCTTCAATTTTTGCATTGCCGGTTGTTGTCCAGCCTGTCCAGTTTGAACCGCCTGCCGAACTGCTTCGGATTGCAGAAACCTGAATGGGAACCAGCATTGTCGCAAGCAAACTGATTATGCATACCAATGCAACAAATTTTTTCATTTTTTCCATCGCTCCTTTCACCAAAAATTACTTTTCAACAATATAAACTATTGCAGGACCGTTTGCCATACACACAAACACTTTTGATGCGGCATTGGGGTTCATCGCAAAAGAAGTGACATCATTTATTGAAGCACTTGCAATCTCCGCTCTACCCTGAACCTCGGTATACTTATAAAAACTGCAATTTGAAGTATAGAAGGATTCCACACGGTCTGTTGTGGGAGCGTCCCACACTTCTGACTCTCTGTCATACATTGACTGACTCACCTTCAGTACACTTCCCGACATATCAAGAACCGTACCGTACATTGTTTTGAATGCCTCGGCAATTGGATTCTGAATTCCCGAAATCATATTGTAACGATCAACGAAATTGCTGTAATCCTTGTTTATGCCAAATGCCAGATGATAGTCAATAACCTTGTTGTTTTTATCTGTTTCAACACGGATAATGTCACCAACCGCCAAAGACTCATAAAGCTCTGCAGAGGCAGTATAGGAAGTTTTTCCGTTTCTGAGATAACCATCAATCCTGCATTCGGATTCTCCGTCCTCGCCAAGTTCCAAAACAAGATCCGACACAATGAAATAGCCTCTTTCGGTGAAGAGTTTTGGCTTTTGATAAAAGAAAACCGCACCTGCAACACCGGCTCCGTCCACGTCGCATATGTCCGTCACGTAGGGTTGAGCATTCAGGGGGAACTTTGACCAATAACCGTCATCGTCGTCTCTACTGTCGTCTTCCGGTGAATTTACCGGCACAAAAAGCTGAACTGTTGAATTGTCAATAACTCCAAGATTGTTCTGCTTTGTATCAGAATCATAAAGTGAGCGGTTTATTCCGTAATATATAGTCGCATCATCACCTTCCACGCTTGTGAGAGAGCCGGATGCTGTTTCAGATGCAGCGTTCAATGTGAGAGTATCTACCGAAACAACCTTCCCTGAACCGTTAAGTTCATATTTTATTGGTTGAGCAACAGGATATTGATCGGAATACATATTGGAAAGTCTTGCAGAAGTATTCAGCACATCACGGATTCTCACGTCTGTGTTTTTATATCCCACACCGTCAATCTTCACGGTATTTGCACCTTCAAGAACAAGTGCGTTGCCATTCATATCAAAAAGTCTGAACTTTACGGGACTGTTTGAGAACACAGTGTCCTCAAATGCCGCATTATAAAGATATGCATACTTTTCACCGCCTTCGGCAGCAACCGCCATAACCACCTCATCGTCATATGTAAACAAGGTGTATGATTCGCCCCGCTTCACCTGAAGACCATGCCATTTGGCTTTTATGCTATCCGCAAAGGACAGTTCATCATAGCTTACGGATGTAATTTTTACATTTTTTGCTGTCAAGGCAACCGATTCAATCACCGCAAAATCATAATCTGAGTTCTTGCTGCTTCGCTGAACCACAGCCATATTACCTGTTTTCAGTCTGTCAAGATTGGTCTCGCTTCCGTTTGTCATAACAATGTATTCATCTGCAGTTTTGAAGTCTACAAACTTCTTTGCTTCATCGTCATAAATGGTCCGGTCATCATAATTGACACTTGAAATATAATAAAACTCAAAGCTGTCAATTTTTACTACGTCATAGCCCTTTTCTTTGTTGTTATCAATAAATGTAACCGTTCCAAAATCAGGAACCATTTCCTCCTCATCAAATCCGGGGTTTGCAATATTGTTATAAATAACGGCTGTTTGGTTGTCGATTGTGGCTGTTTTTTTCCTGTCATGCCCGTCATAATACTTATACACACCATTCTCAAAGACTTCAATATCATTATGAGTCAATGTCAGGGTTTTGTTTTTGTCATTTTTATGCATATACACGATTGTATGTGTGTCATTATCCGATTTTCTGTACCAGAAGTTAATGTTATATCCCAACATCTGATATGGATGCTCCCAAAGAAGGTTTTCATCGCATTTGTACTGAACTCCGTCAACCGTCACAAGACCTTCCTTTATGTCCGCTTCGCTTGTTCTCAAGGAGCTTCGGGGAACACCTTCAAGAACACCTGTTTCAAATACAATTCCACAAAGATGTTCAAAACCCAGGTATTCGGGGTCAAAAACATATTCTACATCAACCATTCCGCTGTCTAAGTCTGCCTCGAACTTTTCCTGACGAACCGCAGGTGACATCAGTGCATTATAGAACATCCGAAGCACCATTGCCTGTGTCAGTTCCTTTGCATCCGCAGGTATTCCCTCAAGGATATTTGTTTTTGAAAGTGCCGCCGCTTCGCTTGTCACAGCAATATATGGGTCATACCCCAAGGCACTCAGCAAAACTCTTGCCGCTTCTTTAGCTGTTATGGGTTGGTCAGGACGGAATTTTCTGTCCGGATAACCATGCATATAGCCTGCATCAACAACCGCCTTGATATCCGCATAATTTCTGTGTTCCGAGGTCAGGTCGTTAAACAACGTCTCAAACTCTGTGGGAGCTGTTCTTTTGAGCTTCATAAGATTTCCCACATACCATGCCATATACCATCTGGGAACAATTTCATCGGCACGATATCCCATACCTTCGACCGAATCCCAAGCCCCTGCAAGATTTATGACACGTATCATTGACATCATATTATCATCAATATACTCGTTTTCAACTCCTCCTTCAGGTACCACAACTGTATATCCAAATCCATAGGCAGGAACAATGAACAACGACAGCACCATAGCAAGAGACAAAACAAGAGCCGTAATCTTTTTTATCATACTTCCATCTTCCTTTCTGTTCGCAAATGAACCGATTTAGTATGTCTTCATCCATGTGTAGGTAACACGGTCGATAACAATATCAAAAATGCCATAAAACGCAACTGCCGCTTCAGCACGGGTCAAAGGCTGAGTTGCATTGAAGCAGCCGTTTTCGTCACCATTCAGAATATTCGCCTGCTGAAGAACGCAGATGTCATAATATGCATACTCTGGAATGTCTGCAAAATCATTAAATATAATCAGCTTCTCAACAGGATCCAGGTTTATTCCCGCCTGTTTTGCCATACGGAGAATCATAACTGCCATATCTGCACGCGTTATGTTGTCACCGATTCCGAAGCGTCCGTCACCGTAGCCCTTGACAATTCCTTTTGCATAGGCTGTCGCAACAAGCTCCGCATACCACGCATTTTCATCAACATCACTGAATGCCGACATATCGTAGTTTTCTGTTTTTACGTCAAAAAGTCTCAGGAGAATTGCCAAAAATTCCTCACGGCTGATGCTTTCGCCCGGACGATATGTTCCGTCACCGTTGCCACGTACCAGATTATATCTTCTCAAAGTTGTTATTGCTTCATTCGCCCAGTCATAGCCTGCAAGGTCGGTAAAAGGTGCCACCGGAGGCAACTCCGGTTCTGTGTAGGTTGGGGTTGGCAAAAGAGCATCTCCTGACGGTGCACCGATTGACATTGAGGAGCCGCCACCTCCGCCGCCACCTCCTGATGATGGTTTTGATGGCTTTGCCGACGCATTTTTCACATTCACAACCGCTTTATCAAAGGAATCTTCAAGCTGTCCAAGAGTGAGGTATTCTTCTCCTGCCAGTTCAAGATATGTATTCATAATTTCCGTTTCGGTCATACCTTTGGTGGACTGAATCGGTGAAATCCAGCCTTTTTTCTTTGCTTCGTCAACAGCATCCTTCATTTTTTTCCATGAACCCTTTGTGTTGCCGATGGATTCATTTGCCGCTGTTGTCATTTTGTCAAGAAGGTCTACTATATTTTTTGTTTCGACCATAATACCTGACATTCCGGAAATGTCGTCAACACCGTCAACAACTTCTGCCGCATCAGTGAAAACATCATAGGAGTCTTTGCCTTCGTTATAGGCAAAAAGCATAGCATCATAAACCTTTGTTTTGTCATCCGCTGTGGGATTTTCCCCAAGAAGGTCGTTAACTATCTCCTTAATATTTAACATCTCTCCGTACTTACCTTGAACAAAGCTTTCAAGTTCACCAACGTTTGAAATTGACTTAAATTCCGAAACAACCGCTTCAAGCTCCTCATCGGAATAAAGGTCAATCATCGGGAAACGATATGTGTTCACCGTGTTGCTGACAATCCTGATTAGCCCCTTGTCATTTCCTGACACATATCCCGCCATCTCGGGATTGAGAACAAACTTAACGCTAAAAGCGCCATTCGATCCGGTCTTTATTTGCTTAAACAGAATAACCGAATCACCGGTGTCCGGAACAGTCACAACAAACACCAGCCTGTGTGCACCTATTTCCGCAACCTTACCTTCAATTGTGATGACATTTGCCATCACATTCATTTTCCAAGCACTTTCATCAAAATCTGCAAGCTCAGGGTCGGTCGACTCATAAACACCACTGTGTTCTTCCCATTCAAGCTGTGCATCATATGCCGCATCAAAGGCATTCAAAGCCTCTGCGATTGTTTCAAATGTACATCCGCTGTTTATAATTCGCAGATAAAGGGCACGAACATCAGCAACCGATGCAGTTTCAACACTTCCGATGTAGCGTTCAATCACCGTCACATCTTCTGCTCCCTCTCCCTCAAACAACTCTTTCAGGTTCTGCCATTCGTTTGCCGGCACCGCCTTCATTTCATCAAGAACCGCTGTCATTGTGACAGCATCCGCAATCAGTTGAGAAAGGACAGTCTTTGCTTCACCAAAGGTCGCAACATTCGTTCCTTTATATTCATTTATCTCGCCGAATACTGTAATCTGCCTGTGGGTATAGTCCTTACTCTGTCCGAAAAGTTCAGCATAATCTGCAAAGAAAGTCTTTGCCGTGTCCTTGTCCTTTGCACCGTTGAGGGCAGCAACCGCTTCAGCTTCATAACTTTGCTGTGAAGCTTTAGCCATTGCATACTTTGCCGCAACCGATTCAATTGAACCACAGGCATCTTCTTCCAAAAGCTTTTCCAGAAGCTTAGCATAGAAGTAATCACTATTTCCTACGCCTTCAAGATTCATTCCATCCGCTTTAAGTTTTGACATTTCCTTGTCAAAATAGGTATTTTCGCTGTAATCTGCTTCCAATAGGGCTTTAAGCTCTTCAGCCATGGTTGCATTATCCGCTTTTTTCAAAAACTCATCCAAATCAATCAAATATGTTCTGAGTGCATCGATTGCTGTTGCCATTTCTTCAACATTTGTCACCTGAGCACAGCTGTTTGCCACATACGCTTTGTACATAGGTTCCCATTCTTTGTCATCACCGTTTTCGTCAATATCCGATGCCGAAACGCCCAGGGTAACGCCGTTTTCGCTTGCAAAGAAGGCTTTCATACTTTCTGAACTGTTGATTCCCTTGAAGCCTGAAATTGCACTTTCTTCAAGGCTCGTCTGTGCCGAAACAGCCTCATTGAATGCCAAGACCAGTTCTTCCAATGTGTCAAAATCGGGTATTTCTGCCAAAACTTCGCACACAGCCAGCTTGTTTGATGCCGCACCGTAGCTGAACTCAATGGGAGAATTTGTTTCAAGCGCGGTCTTGACTGCTTCTGCTTTTTCTGACAAATCTCCTTCGGTATTCTTGGCAGCATTTACAGCATCAAGAAACGGTTCAACCAAAAGGAATGATTCACCAACCATTCTGTATGCCTCATTAACAATTTCTGCATTTACAAAATCTGTATAGTCAGTATTATCCAGAATAACAAACATAGTTTTCCAGTCTTCAGATGTAAAGTCGGATATATCAACAGTTGTTGCCAAATTTTCGCCTGACTTATAATACGTAAGGTTCTTTTCATAATTGGAATAGAAATTCTTCATGTCCTCTGCAGAATCAATTTCTTCAAAAGCAGCTCTGAATTCTGACCAATCCGAAAATGCGGGAATATTCATAACCTTCGGATTCACATCAGCACCAGAAATGCAAATCGTAACTTCCGTATCCGATGAATCAAGAAGGTCGCAATTCACTTCAAAGGTTGTTTTGAAGGTACCATTTTCATCGGTTGTAATCTGACCTGCGTATACCGTCTGTTGTGAATTACTTCCTTTAACAATGAATGCAATTTCAGATTCCACACCTGCATCCGTTGCACCTTCAACAGTAATTCTGTCAGCAATTGTCGCTCTGTCAAGATACTCAATATCATATTCACGGCTTGTAACAGTTGTTGCTGTTCCAAAATTTGCTGTCGTTGTTGAGCTTTCTGTTCCTTTTGCCGTTCCAATAACCATTGACTTTCCCATGGGTCTCATTCCATCCGCAGAATCCCATACCAGAAGCTCCACTCTTTCCACATTGTCAAGCCCTTCAAGGTCAATAGCCCGTGTGCTGTATTCACCGGAGGTTCCCTGAGGAAGCGTCAATGTTTCAAATCCACTGAAAGCCACCATTTTTCCATCAGTATTGTATGCCGCAATCGCCGCTGAAACAGTTTCGTCCTTTGCTGTGAGATTATTCATTTCAAACACAGCAGCAACTTCTCCTTCAGGAACAGCATCTGCTGTTTCACCGTTGCTTTCAAAACGAAATCCGCCCACAGACACGCCGGGAGCATAAACCCTTACGTTGTCCACCTGATAATGTGCATCGGTTTTGTTGTTGGGAACCTTCAATTCCGCATCTCTATATGTAACGCAACCTCTGTCGCCATCATTCATCACCTTGAAATACATACCTGTATCAGAGCAGTATGTGTACAACTGAGCATAAATATACGCAAGAGGTCTGAAGTTTTTCAGCTCTGCGAAATTACCCTGTACATACGCAGGCAAAACCAACCATTCATCTGTTCCCCGCTCTCTGTAATAAACATTGAACACACCGTTATTCGATGAATTTCCGTTGTGAGTTGAAAGATTATAATTTTCCTCATTGATTTCAATCCTTATGTTGAACCACTTGTTCACCTCAGGATTTCCGTAAACCGCCTTCGTCTGGTAGTTTGCATTTGCAGCATCAGCTTTCAGATCCGCAAATACGCCGGGCAAAAATCTCACAGCATATGCCGCATTTGTTCCAAGCGAAGGATTATTGAAGCCCACAATAAAAGGAGCCGAGCAATTGATTACGTTAAGGTCCAATTCCACGGTATACTCCGACGGAAGCTTTTCAAAATCTATTTCGCTGTTTGGCAAGGTAACAGCAGAATATGCATTCTGACCCGTGGAATCAAGTGTCAAATCCACCAAATCACCCTTCGAGTCCACATAGTCTTCCACAGCCGCCGGATAAACCGTTCTGAACGTGTCATCCTCTGGGTTTGTGAAATCCTGTTCCACAATATAACCGCCACCTATAACCGTATTTTCATCGGCACTTACGGGAATTGCTCCATGGATTGCGAAAAGCAATGCGACAGAAAGAATTGCGCTCAAAAGTTTTTTTGTCATTTTCATTTTCTCCTTTCCCGATTTCTTTACTGAATGGTTATGGAATAGTCATCCATAACAGGCTTGAAGCTCAGAGGTGATTCCCAAAGATAGAATTCTGCAGTTCCACCTCGAACCTTTTGGTATTCGCTGTCGCTAAGTATCAACTCAACCGAAACCGGGTTTTCATTTCCGTAAGAAAAGACTGCACTTTCTGTCAATGCTGACATCTTTGTCGCCTTTCCTTTCTTGTCAAAAACAATCATAACCGGATAAACCACACCCCGGTTTCCTTCATCAATTGAAGAAACTATATTCACCGATGCCTTAACCTTTTTCCCGCCCTCTGCATCATCAACCGAAAGCTTCACGGTATCTGTATCCGCAAAGGTTTTTGTAAAGAGCATTATGTTATCAAGATAATATCTTGTAGTGCTGAATTCTGCACCAACATCCTCGCCGCCATTGAGATAAATCTCGGTGGAAAATGTTCCGGATGTGACACCTGAAATACTCGTTACACCGTGATATATTGCCTCACGAAAAGGTTCAGCGGTACCTTTTTCTTTTCTGTAAACCTTCAAAGCCCCGTCCGTCCGCACGGTCAGATAGGTGTACCAGACCCCCTGATCGAGAGTATTCGCCGAAAACCCCCAGTTCACGGGATGGCGCTCAGTTGTGTAAATCTGGATACCGAAGGACTTCGCTGCATCCGACACCTGACAAATATCCACCATAACAGCAAAATTTTCAGGAATACCGCCGGGAACCGAAATATTTCCCGTTTTGAATCTTGCATTCACCGAAAGGTCAATATATGTATTATCGTTTTCGGTAATTTTTGTGCCCACATAATTTCCGCCATCACCAACAAGATAGGAATTGACTTCACTTTCGAAGTTCTGGACATAAAGAACAGCTCCCTCTTCAAAAGGAACATCTGCTCCGGATGCACCCACAGAAAGTACAGTAAGAAGCAACACAAGCACCATGCAAAAAGATAAGATTTTTTTCATTTCATCACCCTCCTGAATTTTTTATAAATTATGGCTTTTAAATTGTCAAGCGGGAAAATTTGTAAATTATATTTTCTTGACAAAATAGTTTCCCTATGTTAGTATGAATTATATCATGGAAAACTTCTTTAAAAAATGGTATATTAGACACAAAACCTTAGAAATCAGACAGAGAGGTGTTTCAGAATGGTAGGCTATCTTTGCGATAATTATATTTCAATCGAAAAGTTTTACACAATCTTCCATATGAATCTGCCCGAAAATCATTTTTCAGGCAACGAACACTATGATTTCTGGGAGCTTGTTTATGTTGTTGATGGCGAGATTAACACCACCGCCGGAAGCAGCATTTATAATCTGAAAAAGAATTCTCTTATTCTTTATGAACCCTCAGAATTCCACACTCTCAGCGTGGATTCAGGCAAAAGTGCAGAAATCTTTATACTTTCCTTCTCATTGTCCGGTTCAGCCACAGACAAACTGAAACTTCTGCCATTTGTTTTAAATAAACCATTGCAAAATGCCATGAATAATATAATTGATTTCTGTCGAAGCAACAGCAGCATAAATACAACCGACAATTACTATACCGCATATCATCCGGAATTTCTGTCCAGTCCGCTTTTTTTACCAAAAATCTGCACCCTTACAGAATTTTTGTTACTTTCTCTGTGTGACGCAACTCCCCAGAAAATCTCTGCTACAAACACACGTGACACCATGCTTTTCTCTGCTCTTACCGACAGTATGAAAACTCACAAAGACACCTTTATGACAATAGAACATATGTCGAAAATACATAATGCCAGCCCCACAAAAATAAAAAGCCTTATAAAAAAGCACACAGGTTTGTCTCTCCATAAATACTATATTGACATCAAGCTGACTCAGGCAGTCGAACTGTTCCGAAAAGGTCTGAACATCAGCGAAGTTTCCCGGGAACTGGGCTTTTGTGACCCAAACTATTTCAGCTTCGTGTTCAAACGTGTAAACAACGAAACCCCATCGCAATACCTGAAAAAACTTAAAAAAGTTCTTTAAACAACAAAAGAGCACATTCTGAAAAACGGAAATTCACCGCATCGGAATGTGCTCTTTTTGAGGCACTATATCAATTTTTCTATTTTAGTCCTTACGTTTTATTCACACAGAGCCGCCGCTGTTACAGGAACAAAGTTCTGCCACATAAACACCTTGAATGTCGGTTCAACGCTCATTGACAAATCAATTTCATTCAGTTGCAACCGCTTTGCCTCGTACGCGGCAACATTATTGCTGAATGAATCCATTCCCGCCCCAAGGAAAGTCTCGCCTTCATATGCACCAACAAAAACCTCTGACTGACCTTCAAATATGTCATCGTCATTAAGGAAGTCCACGGTTACTTCTGCTGTGCTTCCGTCAACATTCACGTCCACAATATCAAGAGCCTTGCCGTTGTATATACGGATATTCTTCAGCATAAATCCTGCATCTATAGTTTCAGCCGTCCCGAACCTTATGCCATTTGAGTCAATGCATCTGAGCATTGGCAAGTCCTCAAACAACACCGTGATGTTTCCATCCTCATCCTCAGCATACATTGAAATTGTGTTCTTTATTGTTTTTGACGAATTCAAACTGAATTCCTTTTCTTCAGTCATTTTCACCTTACCAAAAAATCTGTACCATTTGTCTTCCTCAATATCCATATCGATAATCATCGAATAGGTTTTATCGGTTGAAATTCTGTAATAGTCAAGAACAAATGTCTGTCCGTAATCCTCGCCGCCAATTGTGAAGATTGTGGGAATATTATCATCCATCCGCATATAATCAAAGGAATAAACATAGTCCGCTTCAGGCATATCCACCACCTGATTTGTAGCACTGTATGTTCCCGAAGGATTACAGTAAGTTTTCAGGTTCAGATCAGATAATGTTATGGTCTGTTTTGTATTGCCGTTCAGAAAGCATATCTGAACATTTGGGGTTTTCTGCATCCCCCGGTTCAGAATCATTTCCTGAGCAAGGCAAACCCACTCCTCTTCATCGTGCTTTTTGGCATACACGCATACACTTGTTTTTCGGTTTCCTTCCGAATCATAGCCCGCAACCGTTGAAATCCACTTTATATCAAAGAAACATCCATCCGAAAACCCGTAGGGATAATTTGTTGGCGTTCCGTTTATATTCGTAGGCTGGAAATTCGCTCCGCAACGCATCCCTGAATTATCATTGAAATAAAAGAACATTTTGTCATCCATTTTTATTGTAAACTCAAGCTCCGCACGGTCAAATCCTCCGGTCAGAAGGCTTCCCGTTCCCAGATTCAGTACCGCCTGAACAGTGGAATTTTCATCACGGATAAGTCTCAGATTTCCTTCTTCATCAACATCATACGTTCCCGAAAGTCCTGATTTATCATGGGCAATGAGGTCTTCCCATGTATGTCCGTCTTCGCCCTTTGTCGAATAATATATATTGTCACGCAAAATCAGCTCTGATGTATCAAATCTGACGCTCGCCAAAGCGGAATACACCCCAATATTCCATATTTCTGCCGAAAGATCACTTGAGGCGAAACTCACCGACCAGTTTGTTTTCGAAATGTTGCCTATGCTTGCAATACCAAGCAGACAGTACTCCATGTCTTCTGCATCCTTGGCTTTCACATAAACTGACATTTTTCCCATTGAGCATTCAACCCGATATGTGAGAGCCTCTGCCGCTTTTAACTCATCAGGCAATTCACCGAGACTTGTTCCTCCTGCATCAAACTCAATTGTTCCCTTGCTGTAACCACTCGAAAATGTTCCCGAAAATGTTCCCTCAGGCTTTGTCACATCAAAAACCGTAACAATCGTGTTGGACATTGCGGCACCGTCACCTGTGATTGACAAACTTCCACCACCACTGAAAACCACTGTACCATTTTTCGCATCCAAAGCCACACCGTCTGCTGTCACCTTTTCATCAAAGGCTCCGGGAGCATAGTATACCAAGCCCTTTTCAAAAGCCGCTTCAACCTCTGTCTTAACTCCTTTGTCAGTCACGCCTTCGTATGCGGAAACCACCAGAACATTTTCACTGTTTTCGCAAACTTCCGATGCTCCGCCGGATACACCATGGCTGATTTCCGTCCACCCTTTGAATCCATTGCTGACTGTGGAAAGTGAAACCTCATTACTTCTTCCGTTTTCCGCAAAAAGCTGTGCTTCCAGAGATGAGCGGAATATGTTTTCCACGTCACCTATACTGTAATACGTGATTCCCGTCATTCTTTTGTATACCGCATCCCAATCAACAACATCGCCTGTATCAATCGAAATCAAATCTGCATAGGTATCTGTGAGTAATTGCTCAATTACTGCTCCGTCCCCTTCTGCTGATGCAGCATTAAGCGCCTCAAGGAATTCTTTCACTCTGCCGGTCTCGTCGGTGATAAGTGAATCAAGTACTGTCGTCAATCCCTCATAATCCGAGATTGCCGCAACATCTGTTTCACAATACTTTCCGAACATATTCTCATAGGATTTGTCAGAGAAATCGGTACTCAGATTCAAAAGTTGCTTGTATTTCACAAAGAATGCTTTCAACTCATCGGCATTGGAAATAGATTTAAATTCATCGATGCAAGCCTCAAGAGAGCCGGAAACACCTGAAACAAGGTTTTCAATCTCTGCTTTATATACTTCCGAAATATTTTTACTTAGAATAAACATTGATGATTCTGTCTCAGTATAGGTCTTTCCAAAAATCTTTGCAAACACCCTTCCGTTAAGATATTTCCCATCCTCGGACAGACAGATTTCATCGGTTGCGAACTCCTCACCATTTATCTGATAAGCCTTCTGTCCTTTTGACACATCAACCCTTCCACCACCTATTGAAAGGCTCACTCCGTCATCACTCTCTGTTATATCCGCACCAAGAACCCTTGCAAAAACCCGGGCTTCAATCATTCCTTTTTCATCGATTCTCACAGGAATCTTATTTCCGTAAATCATTGCCGTACCCGTTATTTTTGGAATAACTGCCTGATTGGGATATTCGTCATAAATCGTTGAGAAATCCGGCTCTATATAATTGGCATCGCTGAACCGCTTTACTGTATTTATCCTTTCAGGGTCAATAACATAAACTGCCTGACTTACCAAATCCAAATCCGAAAATCTGTAATTTCCACTATATCCGTGATTGACATACACCAGTCCGTCATAAATACGCATGCATGCATTGACATACCATAATCCTGCTTTGGAGCCTCGGTTCTCAAACTCCATAATATATTCCCACGATTCACAGCCGTCATGACTAACCGCAATTGCCATACGATTTCTGGGATACTGAATATATGTCAATGATGATGTTGCCACATCATATTGCCACATCATGTAATAAACATTGTCCTCATCCGGATCACGCTGAATTGCAAAGGCTGTTGAAGGTGTCATAAACTGTGATGCTGTAAGATTGTCAATATCAAATGTTTTTCCTCCGTCATAGGAATCAACATAATACAAAAAGCCTCTGTTACATCTAAAATACACTCTCACACGTCCATCAGGAAGGTCAACAATGTCAGCTTCACCGCCATAAAATTCGCCAAGACTTTCATAATCCATATTTGTCTGACTTTGGCTCCATGTGCGCCCTTCATCATCAGAATAATAAACCGTGGTGGTTCCCCTCACCTCAGAGCCCTGACTGGTCACATAAAGGACACGGGGAGCAGCATCCACCTTTGTACCCCAGACTTTTCTTGTCTGAATAAGTCTTCCACCCATTCCGTGTCGGTCGGAAACAACATCATCAGTTGACGATTGCACAACCGAATTTGACACTATCGTGTTCCCATCAGCATCCCTAAGATCCGCATGAGTCTGACCGCCCCAATCTGAAATCAGAAGTCTGTTTCCCGACTTCAAATCCAACACCTGATATGCCGAACGTGCATTTGCAGGACCTGTCCACGTTTCGCCCTTGTTGTTGGTGGTATACTGCTTTTCCAGAAGATAGGCATTTACCGAGCCGTCATCCCTATTCCGATAGAACTCAACTGTTCCGTTTATTTCCGAAGAATTGAAGTATTTATAATTTATTCCGCTGTTTGCCTTTCCGTTGCCCTTATAGCTGAAATCATCAAGGGTGATTGTGCCAAAGGATATGGGCGAAAAGGCAATTTTCCCATTTCCTAAAAATGTCAGATTCACACCGTCAAAAATCTTCTCGCCGTCAATCAGAAACGTAAACCTGTTGTTGTCCACCAAAATTTCACAGTTATGTTCTTCACCCGTACTGATGGTCTTTGACGCCTCGGCAATTACCCTTGTTGTTCCCTTTTCAGTTTCCGTCAACATCCATACTCCATTTCCTTTTGAGCTGTAGGAATAGGTCAGTCTCACATTGTCATATTCATCACGGTATCTCACCGATATTGCCGCTTCATATACCGTCTCCGCACTGCTCGTGTCGCTATCCCCTTCGCAACCGTTTGAGCCACTTTCGGTATCTGTTATTTCCACTTCAGGTAATGTCATTTTGAAGCTTAATTCAGGATTTTCGGAAACCGCATCAAAAACATAAGTCCCCGAGCCGACAAAACTTATCTTTCCATCAGAAATTGCGGCTGTAGTATTGCCATAAATTCTATACCAGTATTCAAGTCCGTCACGAACATTATCCTGTTCAAAATCATCATCAAAATAGAAAACATCGTCCGTATTCTTGATTGCTACAAAGGTTGAGGTACCGCTATGTGCCATAACCCTTCTCAAAGTTTTTTTATGGGCTGTTTTCGGAGCACGGAAGGAGCACAGAAACTTGTTATCACGAAAAAGCTGAGCAATTCCTCTGTACACCGTCAGACGATAATAACCGGGAGTCACTTCATCAAATACTGTTTTCTCCGAAACCTCACCTTCCGTCATAGGCTGACATAACGCAGAGATTTTGCCATTGAACTTGAGAGAAATCTCATACTCACCGTCAAAGAGAAGAATTGATTCAGACGAGCTGTCGGTTTTATCAAATTCTAAGGAATAATAAAGGCCCATATTCAGATTTTCTTCTGTAAACTGTTTTTCACTGTTCAGATTACGGAAAAAAAGTTCTGTTTTTACGCCGCTTCCACCCAACGTGACATTTTCAACCCCTGAGTACTCAAAAGATGAAGCATCATTACACCGTGGCATATAAAAACTAAATGCAAGCTGTCCGTCACGGTAAACATCTGCAATGCCCGACGAAACTATCGCATAGTATGTTCCCGCTTTGCTGCTATATGTTTCATAACCGTCTCTTGCAGCATAGGTAACACCCGCTTCATTATGGGTCAGCTCCAGTTTAAAATAACCGTCGGTGACATAAACACTTCCGTCACCTGAGAAATAGTCATAACTCAAATCGTATTCACATAGAATCTCAAAGTTTCCTTCATTTGTAGTTTCAACCTCTGTATATGCCGTATCTGATGTGATGCAAGTCCCGTCAGCAAAAAACACGTTTGCATATGACGATGATGTGCCCACCTTCAATCCGTCAACATTACACAAATACGGCGCTTCACCGACTGTTTCAGTCAACTGTCCGTTCACATAAAAATCAACATATTCGATGGCAATGTCAGATGCTGATGTGACAGAAAACTCTGCAGATTCGCCGTAAGCAATTCTTTCCGGAGCAGAAAGCTCAACGTTCTGCGTCTTTTTCACCGAAACTGTTCTTGAGACCGCATACTGACCTGTTGAGGTTACCGCTCTCACGTTATATGAACCTATATTCATGTTTTCAGCCGAATACACATAACCTGTCTCAGCCGTTGCCGTACCAATGCAAACATCCCCAACATAATATTTTACCCATTCAGGACTGTCGGTTGGTTTAGCACAAAAATCAATCTTCTCTCCATATTCATAAACCGAATCAAAAGCCGGTGTCATTTCAATCATATCGCTGTATTGACGTGTTGAAAGCTGTCTCACCTTGAAGGATTGTGCCACATTCTTTGATGGCGTAGCATAAAATCTAATTGCTCCGTTTGTCATATCGGTATATGTCAAGGTAGGCAATTCATAGGACAGCACCACTTCATCGTTCAGATACAGATTCAGATGCATTCCACGCTTCTCAATACGCCATTTGTTCCATCGATTGTCAAGAGCTATATTTTTTATGTAATAACCATCTGCCCCATGGTACTGAATTCCCTCTTCCAGGAGAACCAGATATATTCTCATATCAGGGTCAAAAAGTTGAACCCCTATTCCTTCGCCATAGGACGAAACCTGCATTTCATACTCAACATCAAAATACTCGCACCACTCAATTTGTTCTTCAAAACCCTCTGTCCCACGTGGAATTTCCACCCTATGAAAATTCTCGGCTGTATTGGCACAGGGTGCAAGATGAAAATTCATAGTATCTTCATCATCAATATATATGTATCCGTGAGAACAAAGTCCGAGATCCCCTATGTTACCGCAATCTACCGCCCATCGGTAGCCACACCATTCAAGAACGCCGTCATACGCATCATCATCAACAGCCGCAGAAACCGATAGTGACGAAATTAGCATTGACAAACACAATAATAGTAAGATAATCCTTTTCATATTCAATATCCCCTTTTATTATTAAATCATCTTTTCTTTTATTGTAACAGCTTATTTGTCCCA
Source organism: Clostridia bacterium (assembly GCA_045579055.1). GTDB lineage: Bacteria > Bacillota > Clostridia > Monoglobales > Monoglobaceae > SIG440. The sequence goes on along the minus strand of JAZNLK010000145.1, from coordinate 15,038 downwards.
TTTACACACATAAAAAGACTGTTTTTCTTAGAAATCAGACACAATACATACCATTTTGCTTTGCCTTGTTTTGCAATATATAAAAGCAATCTTTTTAAACTGTATCAACTTTCGTATCATTTTAATATTCACAAAACAAATAAAAACTTGGCTATAATAAAATATTCTATATAAAAAATTCGTAGTCAACATAAAGCTGGTTTATGCATACTCCAATGAATTTTCAAATACTAACCGACTTGAAAATAATACAAATACCATCTTAACCATTATCCGCTATCAAGTATAGATAAATCAAATAAAGCATACCGCGCTGATATTTTATTTCTTTAACTTAAATTTAATTGGCAAGTCAATCCTCCCCAGTCAAGACCACCGGCTGACACACAGCAGGTGGTTTATTTTTATTGCTACACAAAAAAATACATCCAACTCAGAATTTCTATCTGCGTCAGATGTATTTTTGTTTTCTATATTGTTCTTAACTTAATGATATCGATTTAAACAGTCCATTTTTGAACTTTTATGAACTTTTTCCGTCTTACTTTACGGCCGCCAGAAGGTCAACAGTTTCAAGTTTGGGGATTGCCGAATTATCCCAAACATAAAGTGTTGCAGTATCTACAGTATCTGCAGAGTAAGGAAGCTCAACTCTGAATGTGTCAGCATTCTTTTCAATCGCAACATAATCAACGCTCACAAGGCTGCCGCCCTTGTAAGAAGCCGCATAAGCTGCTCTGACGTCGTTTGCGCTGATGTTCACATCAGCAACAATCTTGCCGTCAAGGATTTTAGCATTACCTGAAATTGCAGTATCGGGAACAACCTGAATGTTCTTTACCTTCCATTCACCCTTGTCAAACACGCCAAAAGCTTCAATATCCTTACTCCATGTGACAAACTGGAAGTAGTTTCTGAGAGTACTCTTTGTTATACCCTGTCTGTTGGCAATATAATCTTCGCCAAGTGTGAGTGCTTCCCAAGTGTCAGATCCAAACTCCTTGCGATAACCTTCCAGAGCTGTCATTCTTGACTGACCGGTATAGTTACTGTATGAAAAAATAAATTTGTAGCTATACCACTTGTCCTTAATTGCTTCGGTACTTTCAATATGAGTTCCTGATGTATTTGCATAATCAGATGCAAGATTAACGGTCAGAGGCTGCCCAACAATTGTATTTACAGCATCAAATGTCATTACCTGAGGGCTGTGTATAGGTGTCACAACATTTGCATACTCAACACGTCTGCCGATACCGTTGCCGTATGTCAAAGTCTGTTCTTCTGCATCTGTTCCATTGATTGCACCCTTTGTGAAGTCATAATCATAAGCCACTTCTGTTCCCTCAATTGCGGGAGCATAAATCTTGATGTTGTCCAAGGTGTAATCAGATTCATCAAAATTAAATTCGCCTGATGATGCATTTGTTCCAAAATAGAAGTTGAAGTTGTTGAATGCACCCTCAGCACTTGAGCCAAATGTGAATCTCACTCTGCCGTTAAGAGTTGAGGTAACAGCATAGGACGAAACACTTGACATCACCGCTGTCGCCTGACCGGGCTTGGTTTCATAAACGGTCATAAGTTTTTTACCGTAAGTCAAATAGTCTGTGTTAGGCTTATCAGTATGAGGAATTGTTGTTGCACCTGCATCAGCAAGAGCCTTTTTTGCAGCATCTTCATCAAATACAACCTTATACTTATATGTTTCTCCTTTTGTGTTCACACAAACGGGAATAAATACACCGTACTTTTCAAGAGCTGTGCCTGCGTTTCCGGGTCTCTTTGCAGTTACATAAACACCGTAGTTATATCCTGTCGGATCGGCATCCTTGTCTTCTGACTGATATCCAACAAGATCATCATTCTTTGTGATATCAAACTCAATCACATACTGACCTCTTGCAACATCTGCGTCTGTACCAATGTGCATAGGTCCCTTTGCATAAACCGCACTTACTGTGCCGTCCTCATTGTCAGCATCTTCCGCTGTCAGGTTGAGAGCACCGTCTTCAGTAACATTTGCATAGCCGTATTCACCTGCGGTGAAATCCTCGGTATTTGTGCCGTCAAATGTCTGGTCAACCGCAACAGCTTCGTCAGCCGCACCTTCAATCACCGTGTAGGTGGGAAGAATGATTGCATTTGCAGAAATCGCAAAAATTGACACAAGCATCACAGCAACAACCACAATACTCAAAAGTTTTCTCATTTTCTTTTTCCTCCATTCCAAAATTTATTCTTATGTCCATCTCTAATTGTCATATTTATTTTCACCCCTTTGCCGTGCCGCAAAATCGGCCGGGAATTCGCATTGCACAGCAACGGGAGATAATAAATCAAACTATATTTTTCACTTTTTTATCATATCCTGTCAACACCCGAGTGTCAACAGACATTTCAAAAGACCTTACAAAAAGATAAATCAAAATCAATATTTCTTAATTTATCTCCCCATGGGCAGTCACAGGAACAAATCCCGTCATATCTTTCCAGATGAACACCTTTGCGGAATCTGCATTCCCCTGATATTCAACATTGTCAAAGGTCATGCGTTTTGCCTCAAATGCACCGATATCATCCGAAAGGGTCATGCTCTGAACACCTCTGAATCCAAAGTTTTCATAAACCGATGCAATAGCCAACACATCCTCTGTCAAAGGCGTTTCATCATTGAGGAAATCTGCCAAAATAACTGCCTTTCCGTCCGCCCCATCAAATGATATGAAATCAAGAGCCTTTCCTGCATGAATCCTGATGTTTTTCAGCCTTATTCCTGCATCGTCGGCATCATACATACCAAATTTCAGACCGTTTGCTCCTGATTGCTTGATCATGGGTAAATCTTCAAACAGAAGGGTCACGTTTCCTGCTTCATCCTCCAGATACATTGTGATTTGGTTCTTAAGAACAACCGAACTGTCGTGAATGTATGGGGCGTCTTGGGTCATTTCAACCTTTCCGAAGATTCTGTACCACTTATCCTCAACAATATCAATATCCGCAACAACAGCGTGTGCACCGTCAGATGTGATTCGGTACGGCTGAATCAGGAAGCTTCGTCCGTAGTCCGCTCCGCCAATTGTGAACATGGTCGGAACATCATCATCCATTCTCACATAATCAAAGCTGAAATTATAATCCACTTGGGGCATATTCACGGCTTTGTTCACATATTCCACGTCACCTGATTTGCTTTTATATGTCTTTATGCTTATCTTTGAAATCTCGTTTGTGGTATCAGCAACAGTATTCATCAGAACGAAGTGCGGTTCAGTATTTGTCTGTGCCAACGACAGCAATGAATCCTGAGCGATGCAAATCCATTTTTCATCCTCTGCCTTTTTGGCATAGAAACTTGCCGAAGTTCTTGCCTGACCATTTTCGTCATAGCCTGCAATGTGCGTAATCAGCTTCATGTCATAGAACTGACCCTCAGCCCATGGCATATTTGTTCCGGTTGAAACACCGTTGAACACATCGAGTTTCAGATAACCCTTATATCTTGACTTTGAGCCGTCCGCAAAGTAATAATAGAAGTTTCCCATTTCGGGAGCACTTACCCTCAGGTCAATCTCCGCATATTCAAAGGCATTTGCCATAATTCCCGACTTTTTGCTGATTGTGATTGCCGCATTTGCACCGTCTGCAGTTTTTGTCATAACAAGATTTCCGGATTTCTCATCAACCGTCACGTTGCTCAACGCACCGGATATTGCCGCAAGGTCTGCCATGGTGTGACCCTCAGCTCCGCCTGCTTCAAAGCAAACATCGTCCATAACTTCCAGTCCGCCAATGTCATATCGGATGCTTGAAAGTCCGCTGTAAATTCCCACATTGGAAATCTCTGCATTTCCGCTTGTTGCGGTGAACTTCACCTGATACTTTGTTTTCGTGCCGCTGGTCATTACGGTCTCGCCCAAGAAACTGTATCCCGTGTCAGCACCATTCAAAGGCTTTGCATAAATCCTGAGTGTCTTTTGTGTCGCATCAACACGGTATGAAACAGCCTCATCATCTTTAAGAGTTTCGGGAAGCTCGCCCAAAGACGTTCCCGATTCATCAAAGGTCACGGTTGTTTTCCATATGCCGTTCAGGAAATATGCACTCACCGTGCCCTCAGGCTTTTTCATATCAAATGTTGCGGTAAGAACAGCCGAATCTATTGCATTGCTGCCTTCAAAGGTCAGATATTCACCCTTTTCAAGGATAACCGAATTTGTTTCGCTGTTCTTTTCCCCATTGGTTGCCTTGGGTTTCATTTCTTCGGGATTATGATAGCAAATTGTGTCCACCCTTGGTTCAACAGCGGCTTTTCCGCTGTCATCCCTGCTTTCATATGCCGACATTGTGGCAACATTCTCGCCATTTACGGTTTCTTTGGTCACACCGCCAAAATTATTGTCAGAAAGCACATTCCAGCTCTCAAAACCACCGCTGACGGTGGACAAAGCCACGGAATTGGTCTTTCCGCTTTCCAGATTAAGTTGCGAATTATATGCCGCAAGATAAATATTTTCAACTTCCGAAACGCTGTTATATGTGATGCCCGACATTTTTGCAAACAAGCCATTCTTGTTGCTTATCTGCGACAAATCTGCATCAACAGAAATCAAACCCCCATAGGTTTCGGTGATAAGAATTTCAATCGCTGTCGCATCACCATCTGCCGCCGCAGTGTTCAACGCATCAAGGAACTCACCAACTCTGCCGGCTTCCGCCTGAACAAGAGTATCAATTGCCGCAAGCATTGTTCCCGAATCCACAACTTCCGCCAAATCAAGGTTTTTGTATGCCTCGAATATGTTTTCAAAGGACTTATCTGTGAAATCGGTGTTCAGGTTCAGAAGAACCTTATATTCCGCGAAGAACTCCTTCAGCCCATTTGCAGTCTCAATGCTCTTGAACTCCTCAATGCAAATTCTCAGCCACTCAGAAACACCTGTTGCCATCATTTCAAGCTCGGAAACATAGGTGTCCGAAAGTGCTGTGCTGAGCAAAAGATATGTGGATGCAGTTTCAAGATACTCTCTTCCGAAAATTTCTGCAACAACTTCAGCATCAAGATATTCACCGTCTGCCGAAAGACAAACTTTTTCGGTTGCAACAGCCTCACCATTGATTGAATAGCCTGTCTGACCCGATTTGAACAGAACTACGCCATCACCGATAACCAGTTTAACTCCATTCGAAGTTGCAATGGCTTCTGCTCCCACAGCCTGAGCCATAACCGATGCCTGAACCATTCCCGATGGGTCAATTCTCACAGGAATTGTATTTCCGTAAAGCAAAGCATTGCCCGTTGCCTTGGGGATAACAGCCTGACTTGGAACATATTCATAAACCGTCTTGAAGTCAGGTTCAATATAGTGAGCATTTGCGAACCTTTTCACAGCATTCATTTTCTGTGGGTCGATGATGTAGACAATGTTCTTTATCACTTCTTCATCGCTGTACTGAAGTGCTTCAAGATATGCATGATTCACATACACCTTTCCACCAATGACACGCATACTTGCGTTCATATGGGAAGTGGTGCGTCTCTGACCACGGTCATCCATTTCCATAATATATTCCCAGTTTTCACAGCCGTCATAGCTGACAGCAACCGCCTGACGGTTTCTGGGCTGTTGGATGTATGAATTTGTGGCTGTTGTGGTGTCGTATTCCCAGATAATATAATATGTGGAGTCACTTTCGTTGTCACGTTCAATTGAGAAGCAGGTTGACGGGGTCATGAACCTTGAAGGAATTGGTTTGAGACCGAATGTAACACCGCCGTCATAGGAATCGGTATAATGGAGAAATCCTCTGTCACCACGGAAATATATTCTCACTCTGCCGTCGGGAAGCTCAATCACATCAGGCTCACCGCCATAGAAATTACCCATTGATGCATAGGTCAAAACCGTTGTGGATTCCTTCCATGTTGCACCCTCGTCATCCGAGAAATAAAGGGTGATGTCACCACTGACCTCGGAGCCTTCGTTCATAACATAATAAACTCTGGGAGCCGCATTTTCCCCTGTTCCCCATACCTTTTTGCCCTGAGTAAGTCTGCCGGGCATCGCCCAACGTCTTGCGGTGTCGTCAGGGGACTGGATTGACACAAACTTTGCAATATTGTTTCCGTTGTCGTCTGTTGCAACGGTCACACCATCCGCCTCGCAAAGGGTTGCACGGCTGATGCCGCTTGCACTTTCAATTCTCAGAACACGTCCCGACTGCAAGTTCACCGCATCACGGGTGAAGTTTGTGTTTTCAACAGGTCCTGTCCAGTTTTCGCCATCGGTTGTGGTGTACACCACACGTTTAGGTTCAGATGTGAGTGTGCTGAAATATACCTCACCATTCTGTCCACCAAGGAATTCAACTGTTTCTTCAACCTCTTCTGCCGTCCAGAAGGAATAGCTGATACCCGAATTAACCTTGCCATTGCCCACATAGCTGATGTCATCAACTGTAAGCGATGTTGCCCCATCAAGACTAAGTCCGAATTTACCGTTTCCGAGGAAAGTCAGCGGAACAGCCGAGAAAATGCTTTCACCGCCACAATTCAGGGTCAGCAAATCATTTTCGACAATCAGTTCATATTTCTTTGCCTCGTTATTGACCAAAGCCTTTGTTGCAGTTGCAAGAGTTTCTTCTGTTCCTGCGGTTCTTTGGGTAAGCGACCACACGCCACCGTTGTGGTCATATCTGATTTTCACATTGTCGTATTCGTCACGGTATCTGACACCGATTGCAAACTTTCCCGAACGTGTAACTGTGGTTACGCTACCGCTGTTGTCACCTTCGCAATTACTGCCACTACCGCTTCCGCTGTTCTCGGTGACAGTTTCGGTCAGTTCGGGTGTCATTGTCCAACGGATTTCGGGATTTTCAGCGGTTGCATCAAGAAGCCAAGTGCCGTCACCGCTGATTTTCATTGCACCGTTTTCCACAGTTCCCTTTGCATCCTTATATATGTTATACCAGTATTCCAAAGGTTCACGCTGACCGTTGCCGCTGAAATCATCTGTGAAGTAGAACACGTCATCAGAGTTTTTAATTGCCGCAATTGTTGTGGCACCCGGATTCGACATTGTTCTGCGAAGGGTCTTTCTTCCTGCTTCCTTTGGAGCACGGAAGGCACCCACATAGCGATTATCCACAAAAAGATTTGCAAGTCCACGATAAACCGTCAAGCGGTAATATCCCGACTCAACTTTATCTGTAAGCTTCTGTTCATAGGTGTTGCCGCCTGTTTCAGGCTGAACAAGAGCGGTAATTCCGCCGTTGAATTTCAGCGAAATCTCATATTCACCGTCATAAAGAAGGATTGATTCCGAAGATGCATCGGTTTTGTCGAACTCAAGGGAATAGAAAAGTCCCATGTTGATGTTTTCGTCAAGGGTTTCCCTTTCGCTCTCAAACTTCCGTTCAAACACAGTATTTTTCACACCGCTACCCGTGAGAACAACATCCGAAAATCCCGAATAGTTCATTCCGGATTCTCCGTTGCTTCGGGGCAGATAGTAGGAAAATGCAAGCTGACCGTCCTTGTAAACATCAGCAATACCTGCGCTGACAATTGCACGGTATACCCCTGAACCGCCACCGAATCTTTCTGTGCCGTCACGGGTTTCATATGTAAAGCCACTTCCGCTTCTGTCCATTTTCAGTTTGAAGTATCCGTCATTGACCGCAATGCTTCCCGATCCTGAATTTTTGAAGGTCAGGTCATATTCACGGCTCACACCGTAGCTTCCTGCACTTTTCGCTGTCACATTCACGGTTTTTGTGGCTGTTGTGACATGAGTTCCGTCATTCATATAAATCTTTGCCCAAACCGAAGAGCTTCCCACATTTGGAATGTCCGCCTCAAAGGAATATGGACTTTTCTCGGCAATTCCTGCCTCAACACCGTTCACAAAATACTGCACATAACCGACAGAATCGGGAATATTTTCAACCAAAAGTGCCGCTGTCTCACCATAATTTATATTTTCGGAACAAACAATCTCCGCATCTGTCTCATTTGTCACTTTGAAGGTTCTCGGAAAGGTAACCATACCCGTTGAAGTCTTTGCCCAAACAGTATATGCACCAACCGAAGGATTATCAAGGGTATATTCATAGTTTTCCGCCGCAGTTGCTGTACCTATCGGCACATTTCCTGCATAATATGTAACCTTTTCAGCACCGTCTGTCACATTGGCTTTGAACACCACATTTTCACCAAAAGTATAGGAGCTGTCTGCATCAGGGGTCATTCCGATATAATTCTCATACTTGGTTATGTTGAAATTCTTCATCTGTGCCTTGGGCGAAACATTCACCGAAGGACTTGAATAAAACCTCACATCACCATCATATGCCGAAGTTGTCACATTCTGAAGCTCATCGGTGAGAATTTCCTGACCGTCACAGAACACGCTGTACTTGTCCTCACGGACAGCCATACGCCAGTTGTGCCACTCATTGTCCATATTATAGTCAAGGAGCTTTATGCCGTCATTGCCCTGATAGAGAAATCCACGACTTTCAAATTCCGAATAAAGGCGCATGCCCGGCACAAAGATCTGAAATCCCAGACCTTCGCCGTATTCTGTCATCTGCATATCAAATTCCACATCAAAGTTTTCAGGAAGACCTGCCGCTCCGTGGGGAATCTGAATCATATGGAACTGACCTCTTGACGAACCGTTATGCTCCATTCTGAAGGTCATAACCCCATCGGTATCCACATACATCCAGCCGTGTCCGCACGCTTCGGCATTTTTCACCGTAGTTGCAACGCCTTCAGGAATACACTTGGCATCCCACGTATAGCCGCCCCAGACCAGTTCACCGTCGGTGGAATCGTCGGCAATGTTTGCCGCAGATACCGCCAATCCTCCAAAGGATAAAATAGTCATTACCAAGCTGAGAAACAATGCAAGTTTTTTCATTTTTCAAAACTCCCTTCTTTTTTTCTGCATCCGTCAATCTGACAGACCCCATATTTTCCGATACTCATTCTCAATTATGGAACAAAGACACACTTCTATCTGTGTTCCGCAATTGAGATTAAAAAATCCAAATCATAGCTTTGCAAAGCAACCACTTTTATTCTTTATTCACTATTCTTTAATTTGAGAAACCGTATGGGGAAGAAAACTCCCCCATACGTCAATTTTGAATTTCTCATTTTGAATTTTTCATTGACTAAACCTGTCGGTTTAGCCCGCAAGTCTGTCAATCATTTTTTGGAACTTGTCAACCGACTCTGCTTTGTCGAGAATTGAATACGAATTATCCGCTTCACGGAACGCTCTGCCGTAAATCTCACAAAGTGTCTTTATGTCAAGATATCCGTTTGCATATACCGCACGTTCTGCAATTTTTGCCGCACCGTTCACATCGTAGCTTGTGCTTCCTTCGGTGAATGTAACCTTTCCGTCACCAAGACACAAAGTCACGCCTGAACCGTTTTTCTGTGCAGCCACTCCGAACATCTTTTCAGCTGTTGCAACGTCCACCCGACCGTCTGCAACCTTCACATCATAGAAATCGCCATAAATCCATGCTTTGCCGTCAGTTTTGGGAAGAACGCTGTGGTTCTGAGCTGTTGTCGCAAGAACATCGTAACCAATGAAGGTTCTTTCACGAAGTTCGGGATAACGCTTCAGCGACTTCACATATTCAAGCTTCTGAGCTCCGAAAATCTGACCACCGTAGCCTTCAGCATTGGCTGTTCTCCAGATAAGAACATTATCAATCAGGAACACGATTGAGTCGCTTGTGTGACCTGTTCCGCCCCATTCGTTACCTTCCATAAGGTCGGTGATATATTCCCATGTCTTCATGCCATCACGGCTCACAACAATACCAACCCTCTTTCTGGGCTGCTGAATATATCTCTGGTTTGAAGTTTCAGTATCATATATATTGATTGCGTAATAGGTTTCTTCCTCATCCCAGTCACGTTCAATACGGAAACAAGTTTCAGGATGAATGAGACCCGAATGATGAGGTGTCAGGTCAAAGGTTGCACCGTTGTCATATGATACCCAGTAATCAAGGAATCCTGAATTTGAACGTCCGTAGAACCAAACTTCATTTTCACGTGGGGTGTCGATAACGATTGCTTCGTTCATAACAATTCCCGTATTGTAGGTTGTGAAGTCTGTTGCAGACTTCGTCCAGTTTATACCGTCGTCCGAATAGAACACGAACTGAACACCAAATTCTTCAGCACCTTGAGTTGTGCAGACAAACAATCTTCCCGACTTTGTGCAGGTGAGACGCGAAACCGCACCAACCGAACCATGGTCAGCCGAAATCAGGTATTCACTGCTCCAGCTCTTTCCGCCGTCCTTTGAGATTTTTGAGAACGAGCCTGTGTTTGCATTACCCGTTAACTGAACCAATGTTCCGTCAGGCATCTTCACAACGGATTTAGCAAGTGTTCTGTCGGTATTGCTTGCCGCAGGGATGTATTCGCCCCATGTGAGACCGCCATCTTTCGAAATCACCGAGCCTTCAAGGTTTGTACCGTAAATTGTTCCGTCAGCACCCTTAAAGAATGTACCGGGAACAACAGATGATGCCCCGTAGTTTCCGCCTGTGGTCATTGTGATACCCGGGGAAACACGTCCCTTACCCACATAAACAAGGTCATCAAAGCTGTATGCACTGCCAACAAGACCGAATCCGAATCTTCCGTATCTGAGAATGGATGTTGAATTGTCAATTTTCACATCAAAGACATTTTTTCCGTCCATCAGAAGCGAAACATTAAAGTCATCAGCCACGAGTTCAAAGTTATGCCATTCACCGCTCTTCACAGTTGCATCAGGCTTCACCGCGCTGAAAAGAACTTCGCCGTTGCTCTCAACAATGTCAAAGAACCATTGTTTTTTGCCGAAGTCATATCCCATTTTTGTGTGGGAATCACCGTAGCTGCGACGAAGGACAAGATATGCTTTTCCTTCTTCACTATCGAATCTGCCGCGCCACTTGATTGAAGGATTCAAGTCAAGACCATTGATGATATAAACGCCCTGACCCTTGATGCTCATAAAGCTGTTGCCACCTTCGGTTTTTCTTGTGGGCGTCAGGCTGTCAGTCTTGTATGTGCGGTATGTTTCGGGCTGAACCATCCAGTATTCGCTGTATGTAATTTCGCTGTTTTCCTCAAAATCCTCGGTATGATAGTACACATCATCTGTATTCTTGATTGAAACAAAAGTTGTGGACTGGGGATTGCTTACCTTTCTGATAAGCATTCTGCGGTTTCCTGCAAGGGGACAACGATAGCCTCCAACAAGAACATTGTTGCGGAAAAGCTGTGCAATACCGAAGCCCACCGTCAAGCGATAATAACCTGCTTCAACTTTGTCTGAAAGCTTCAGTTCTGTAACTTCCGCATGACCTGTGAGCTGACGCTTCGCATAAATACCATCTTCACGGAAGGAAATCACATTTTCAAATATTCCGTCATAAAATTCCAGAGTTTCACTTGATGCATCTTTTTTGTCGAACTCGATTGAATAATACTTTGTGTCGGGAACTGTGTCCTCAATAAGTTCTGTCTTACCGTTCCAATCAATGTGATAGCGTTCTGCCTTGACACCGGAACCACCGAGATTCAGATTTGAAACACCTGAATAGTTCAGGCTGTCGTCGGATGCAACGTGAGGCATCAGGAAGGACACAACAAACTGATTTTTCCAGTAAAGCTCTGCATGACCTGCCGTTGCAACAACCTTGTATGTACCTGCACCAAGACCCGAATATGTCTTTTCGCCCTCATCAGTGAGATATGTGAGAGTTTCGCCGTTATTGGCAAGAGAAAGCTTGAAATATCCGTCAGACAGTTCAACCTTGCCGTTTCCCGATACATAATCATAATTCAGTTCATATTCCTGAGTTATGTCAATTGCCTTTTCGGGAGCATAATTCACTTTTATGAGCTTGGGTTCGGTTTCAAAAAATGTTCCTGTGGCATTATATACCTTTGCATAAACGCTCGCAGTTCCCACTTTGAGATTTGAAAGGGTTGTTTCAAAAGGATAGGCATTATCGGTCGAATAAAGCTGACCGTTGAGGTAAAACTCTGCTTTTGTTGCAACAGAATTCTGAGAAGCAGACTTTGCATTTGCAGTCACCTTTACGGATTCTGTTGTTTTTATGCTGTCTCTGTCCGCAACAAGCTCTGCTTCAAAAGATTTGTTCACCACAAATGTCCATTCTGCAGTTTCAACATTTTCCACCTTTGCCTTTACGTTATATGTGCCGATTTTCATATTTTTGAGAACATATGCATAGTCGTCAGCCTTGTATCCGCTTCCAACATACGCATTATTCACATAGTAATCAATCTTGTCTGTATCAAGGGTTGTTTCTGCCTTGAGAAGCACATTCTGTTCTTCACCCATCTCCGTTCCGTTGACGGGTGACACCATTTTGAGAGAATCCTCAAAATATGGCGTGTACTTAACCCAGTCAACCGAAATATCAGAACCGAGGTTACCTTCGTTCTGCTGGAAAATTGCAATATGCCAACGGTTTGCACTGCTTCCAAGCATACGGTAGCTCATGAGAAGCTGGTCATCAACATACCATGTCACGTACTTGTCACGCACTTCTGCCTTGAATGTATGCCAATCATATCCGATGGTATACATAATTGCATTCTGAGGTCCGTCATAAAGAGGGTCTTCACCGTTGAGACTGTAGTTGTTGATTGCAATATGGTCTTCGTAAATATAGAGCCACGCATGACGGCTGTCGGTTGAAAGCTCAATCATGCTTCGACCTGAGAAAATATCTTCGGGAAGCTCATTCATTTTGATTCTGAATTCCGCATCATAGTTCGTGGGCGGACGAAGTGGCTTTTCAACACTTCTGTACACCTGGGTCTCCTTGTTCTGATGCAGACGGATGATTCCGTCTTCCGGATAATGGGTAACATACATTGTGTCAACCATCCAGCCGTCGGTTGTATGGAAGTCTTCGAAGAATGCTTCGCTGTAGCCTTCAGGAACCTTCAGATCCGCTCCGGGAACAGCACTATCAGCGGTAAGTGAAAAGTCACTTACTCTGAATCCTGCACCTGCAGGGCTTCCTATGTGAATAAGGTTTCTTGAGCTGGTTTTGTCAAGATTATGAGTACCGATAAAAACGTCGTCAACATAAACCTTCTGTGTTTTTCCGATTGTGTCAATTTCAAGAACGTAGTCATGCCAGCTTCCCATATCAGCAACAGTCAGGTAGCCGTTCTGATCATCCATTGCACGGATTCTGCCGTTGCCGATATAAAATCCGCCACGCGCAATACCGTTTACCGCCTGAAAATACATTGAACCGCCAAAGGTATCAACCTTCATTGAAAAGCTCAGTGTGTATTGGTCGGGGAGCTGTCCGTTGAGTTTTGCAGAACTTAGGTCCTTGAGAACCAAAACTCCATCTTCAACATATGCTCCGTTTTCCAAAAGCCAATCTGCCCACGGGTCTTTTGCAGCTGCTGAAACCTCAACCACCGCCAAAGGAGCCAGAACGGTACACATAAGAGCTATTGTACATATAAATGAAATTATTTTTTTCATGTTATTCTTCCTTTCTTGGTTTAAGGTTCGTAAATTATAATCTGGTTAGTTCCGTTCAACACATTAACAATCAATGTTGACGGATGTTCGGGGTCAAGTGAATAGGGAATTGCATCGCTGATTGACGCAAGTTCAATCACAGGCTGACCCTGAATTGTTGTGTATCTGTATACCGAAGTTGAAGAAAGGGAGAAGTTATCAACCTTGAATTCGGTATCAAAGGGTTCTTCATCGGTTATAAGTGCCTGACATACTCTGACGAATCCGCCTTCTGCGTGAATAAGTGTTCCGAATATTGTTCCGGTATAGCCCGCAAGACCAGAAGTGGGATTTGCGTTGGTCAACTTCTGACGGTTATCTCTTGATGGAATTCCCTCATTAACCGAGAACAGCTTTGAATATGTTGCAATATGACCCTTTCTGTCGGTTTCAAATCTGTAGATATCACCAACCGCCATTTCTCTGAATAATTCTTCATCACAGGTATATGTTTTCAGATTGTTCTGATAGTAGCCTTCAATAATATATACCGCATCGCCATCTTCGTTTAATTCTGTTCTGAGGTCAGAAATAAGTGTCTGACGGGTATATGTTCCAAGAGCCTGCTGTGAAGGCTTGTAATAAACATAAACAACATCCGCAACTCGCAGAAGTTCATCCATTCCAATGGGGTCAACAAGGTAATTGCCGCCTGCGCTGAAATCCTTTGCAAAATATGCATCTTCTTCAAATCTTTCATCAGGAACAAACAAAACCTTTGTCGCCGAATCAATGCTCACAATATGAGTTGTGTAGTATGTGGGCTTTTCTTCGGTTGAGTTATAAAGACTCTCGCTGTACTGTGAATATCTGAGACCGTTAGATGTAGTATTCACAGGAACAGACTTTTCATCAAACTTCAAAGAATTCTCATCGTCATTTTCGCTTTCTGCGAATGTGTCAATCCAGTTGATTTCGCCCTTTGAATTGAACTTAACTCTGATTGGCTGCGAATATGGATAATCCGCATTTTTACCGTTACCAATCTGTGCCGATGCAAAAAGTGCATCCTTTGCACCTTCGGGAGTCATCTGAACCTCGTCCACAGTAATTCTTTCGGCACCTGTGTATTCCGCATAGTTGCCATCCAGATCCATAACCGCAAATTTCGAAACCTTCGAAAGCTCATTTCCGTCAATGCCCATATTCATCAGGAACAAATGTTCGGGACCCTTTTCGGTATCTTCAACTGCCATAACAACAACGCCTTCATATGTATAGAAGTTATAAACCTTTCCGATTTCAATGCTGTCTATAATTTTATCCCAAACAGCAAAGTCAGTTGCAACACTTGAAACAGTTTCATCCTTTTTGGAAATAACTTTCACCGCTTTGTTCGAAACCTTGAATGTCTCAATTATCGCTTTGTCATAATCTGAATTTGCACTGCTTCGTCTTACGGCAATCAGATTGCTCTTTTTGATT
>JAZNLK010000144.1:0-22562 GCA_045579055.1 Clostridia bacterium | reverse complement strand
GGTTATATGGTGGGCGGTCGTGATGAAAATGGTAATATTGTTGCAAACGACCTTACTCTTATGTGTATGCAGGTTGTTGATGATATAAGATTGGTTTATCCTGCTGTCGGTTTATGTTATACAGATGGAATGGATGAATTGTATATCAAAAAAGCCTGCGAAATTTTAACACACGGTTGTTCACATCCCGCAATATTCAACGATGATATAATAACAAAGGGGTTAATGTGTTACGGAGTACCTGAAAGTGAAGCACACAACTATATTCACAGCACTTGTGTTGAGATTACTCCTGTCAGTTCATCAAATGTCTGGGTAGCAAGTCCCTATACAAATATGCCACAGCTTCTGCTTGATATACTCGACAAAGAATATGAGAGCTTAGACAAGCTCATGGAGACACTGTTTGAAAAGCTTGATGAATCAATAAAAGTAAACTTTGAAAAAGAAAGCTCCGCAAGAATAATCCGCAATAATAACTCTATTAATCCACTATTATCATGTTTGGTGAATGATTGCCTTGAACGTGGAATCGACATCGAGAAAGGTGGCGCAAGGTATAATTGGATTATGCCCAGTTTCGTTGGAGTAGCAAATTTAGTTGACTCATTATATGCTCTGAAAACAATTGTATTTGAACAGAAAGAATTGACTATAAAACAGTTTAAAGCCATACTTGACAGCAACTTTGAAGGCAAAGAGATTTTCAGACAGCGTTTGTTGAATTCCATCCCCAAATACGGAAATGACCTGGATGAAATAGACAAATATTTCGGAATAATAACAGAACACATTGTGTCAGAATGCAAAAAATATAACGGTATTCACACAAATGCAAGACTTATTCCAAGTGTATTCTGTTGGGTGATGCACGAACGCTTCGGAAGAATTACAGGAGCAACCCCTGACGGAAGAAAAGCAGGATTTCCCCTTGGCGACGGTTCAGGTCCATGTCAGGGCAGAGAGCTAAAAGGTCCTACCGCTTCAATTCTTTCTTCAACAAAGTGGTTACATCACGAACTTATAGGCGGAGTTGCGGTAAATATGAAATTTTCAAAAAAATCATTGGGTTCAAAATCTCTTGAGACCATGAAAAGTCTTGTTAAGACATATTTGAAGAAGGGCGGCTTTGAAATACAAATCAATGTCATAGACAAAGAAACTCTTGAAAAAGCAATAATAAATCCCGAAGCATACAGAGACCTTGTGGTAAGAATAGGCGGATACAGTGATTATTTTGTAAAATTATCTTCTGAAATGCAGCAAGAGGTGATTTTGAGAACGGAGCACGAAATATAAATGAGGGGAAATATATTTAACATTCAACGATTTTCGACAAACGATGGTCCAGGAATTCGTACTGTTGTCTTTTTGAAAGGTTGTCCCCTTTCTTGTGTATGGTGTCACAATCCAGAATCAAATTCTATACATCCTGATATTTTTTATGATTCAAAAAAATGTATAAATTGCAGAAGATGTGAAGAAAAATGCAAGCACGATCAACATATATTTGACTGTGACAAACACTTTTTCCTGCGTGATAATTGTAAAAAGTGTATGGGATGTGTTACAGAATGTCCCGTAGGTGCACTGGAAATTTGCGGAAAAAATTTATCTTCAATCGAAGTCGTGTCCGAAATTCTAAGAGACAAAGAGTTTTACACAGAATCAGATGGTGGTATTACGCTATCGGGTGGAGAGCCGCTTATGCAGTATGATTTTTCTCTTGAAATTTTAAAAAAAGCAAAAGAAGCAGGTATTCACACCGCAATTGAAACGTGCGGCTATTGTTATAGGGAATTAGATGAAATAAGTAAATACGTTGATTTATGGTTGTTCGATATAAAGCTGTTTTCGGAGAGTGAGCATATTAAATATACCGGTGTTTCCAATGAAATAATACTGAAAAACTTACATTATCTTGACAGTATTGGTGAAAAAAATATTTTGAGATGTCCGATTATTCCGGAAGTTAATCTTACAAATGAGCATTTTGACGAAATTGTCAACGTTTCCAACAGGCTTAAAAACGTTGTTGCCATACACTTTCAACCTTATCATCCATTAGGGATTGATAAAGCCAACAAACTTGGACAGAATCCAAAGTATGATAACAAAGATTTTTTGCACGCTGACAGTATTCACCCGTTTATTTCCCGTATAAAAGATAAAACAACTGCAAGTATTGAAATTTTATAAAAAGCTGACATAAATAGAAAAATGCTGCTCATTGGCAGCATTTTTCTCTATCGTTTTATTCTCACTTTTGTATGCATAACATTAACACGACAGTTTGCCGGAGTGTTATAACGGTCACAGAAATATCTGTCAGAATACTGAACGAGCAAGAAGTTGCCTTTTTCGTCCGTCAAATTCAAGTTATTGGAATAGAATGCCGCAGCACCCTTATTATGAACAAGAATTGTTCCCTCATCCCAGTTCTGACCGTCTTCAGATGTATACATAACAAGACCTTCATAGTCTTCGGAGCGGCCATGCATTATGTAAATTCCATCAACCTGTGCAACCTGAGGATTTCTACACCCTTTTTCAAGGTGAGTTGTATAGACTTCCCATGTTTTGCCCATATCACGGCTTATGGCGTGGTCGTGATCGAAGTTTGCCTTCTCATTATGCGTGTAAGCATGAAGAACACCTTTATCATCAAAAAGCATTGTTCCATAGTTTCTGCCGATTTGATCAATGGGAATAACACAATATTCCGAAAAAGTCACTCCGTTGTCCTCGCTGACGTAAATTCTGTAAACATGCTCCTCCGTTTTTCCTTCAAATCTCTCGTTGCAATGATGCATAACATAAATCTTTCCGTCAATGTAAAGAGCGTCATATGTTCTGCCTTTATAAGGAGAAAATTCAACTGCTTCCGACCAGCTTTCGCCATCATCAGTACTGCGAACAACCATGGGAGTGTCCCAGGGTTCACAACAAGTTGGATCAAGACCGTCATTTTTCAGGCAAAATGCAACAATTGTTCCGTCATCACAGGCAACCGCTTTCTCAACAGAAATCATATATAATCCATCAAGAAAACACTGTTCTGCGTAGGGTAGCTTTTTTATTTCAGAATATGTCTTTCCTGCATCTTTTGAAATTCTGTATTCAACCCAACCGTAAGGTGAATTTCCACTCCATCTGACAGGAGAACAGTTTGAATTGAAATCAATAAAACAACCGGGAGCAAACTCCGCCATAGCGTGGGTCATATGACCGCTTCTTCCTCTTGTTTTGTTGTCAACGTAAAGCTCAGGCTCTTCAATTTCAACAGTATAATTATCACGTTTGATATCAATATAACTCATAGCATTACCACCTTTCAAATTAATTTTATAGTAGCATAAAACTAAAATACAATTCAAGAACATTTAAGGACAAACCATTTTAATTTTCGGACATTTTTCCTTTGCGATACATTCCCGGCGGTACATTGCAATTCCTTTTAAAAAACGAAACAAAACTGCTTTCGTTTTCGAAGCCGAGCATATACCCCACTTCTTTTATGCTATATTTTGAATTATTCAATAACTTTTTTGCATATCTGATTCGAGCATCAATTATGTACTCAAATAAAGAACAATCAAGATTACTTTTAAAAATTCTACTCAATTGCTTTGACGAAAGTCCACAGGCTTTTGCAACATCCTCGCATGAAATAATACGGTTTTTATTTGCATCAATATACTTCTGCGCAAAAGTCAATCTTGAATCAGACTCAGGTATTACAGATTTGGGAATTAAAATGTTTATTGAATTACAAACAGAATGTAATATCTCAAGCATTCTCCCGCAAACAATACAGGGAGTAAACGTATCTGCATTTTCAATCTGTTTTAAAACAAAATTTGTATTGTTAGCAACATCAAAAGAAAATATAAATTTATGAAAGTCGTCTTTGTTAAAAAATGAGTGATTATCAAAAGAAAATGCAATGGAACCTTTTATTAGTTCTGCATCGCAACCAAGGTACTTATGAGACATATCTGCAGGAATAAAAAGGGCGTCTCCCTTTTTAAGTTCAACATTAACACCATTGCACTCATAATTAACTCTACCCGAAAAAACAAACTGCAACTCAAAAAAAGAATGAGAATGAACACCCGTATAAATGCGTTTTGTTATGTTTGAAGCCGTAACAATATCAAACCACAAAAACTTAATACTTATGGGCATTTCAATTTCAGATATATTCAGTTGATTTAAAGCTTCTGCTCTTTGAACGGAATACTCAGTTAACATTTTTCTCTTACCTTTTGATTTTTTATTAATTATATCAGCCAAAAGTTACAATGTCAATAAAATGTCCTTATATTGCAATTCAATGTCCATATCTTCAATTGACAACATTTAATTAACCTTGATAAAATAAAACAGAGGTGATATTATGCTTAAAGATAAAATTAAAAATAGAGAAAAAACTATAGGAATGTATGTTCAGCTAAGTGATATAAGCATTTCAAGAATTGCTGGACTTGCAGGAT
The DNA here is from genome assembly GCA_045579055.1 of Clostridia bacterium. Classification (GTDB taxonomy): domain Bacteria; phylum Bacillota; class Clostridia; order Monoglobales; family Monoglobaceae; genus SIG440. Next base: position 18,066 of record JAZNLK010000144.1, on the reverse strand, counting down.
ATGATTTTGTGTGGGTTGACACTGAACACAGCTATATGTCCCCCGAAACGGTTCTCGGACACTTGATGGCATTAAAAACAACCGGAACCCCCATAATTGTCCGTGTTCCGCAGGATGATTTGACGGCAACAAAAAGAATTCTTGAGCTTGGTGTTGATGGGGTTATTTTTCCTCTTGTAAAAACCGCAGAAGAAGCCAATCGTGTTATGTCATATACACTTTATCCGCCATATGGTGAACGTGGATTCGGTCCCATGAATGCCATTGATTACGGTTTGAAAAACGTTAATGATTACATTGACAACAACCACAAAGACCTTTGCCGATTCATCCAGATTGAGCATAAGGACACAATAGATAATCTTGATGAGATAATGAAAAACGAATATATTGACGGTTATATTTACGGTCCAAATGATCTTTCCGGTTCAATAAACATACTTGGACATCCTTTCGACGACAGAGTGACCGAACTGATGAAAAAATCCATTAAAAAACTCCACGACAACGGCAAGTATGTAGGAATTGCATCGGGTGGATACTCCGAAGACGTTCTGAAGCATTGGGCAAGCTTCGATGTTGAAATGCTTTCGGCAGGTGCAGATTTTGATTTCATTCGGGACGGTGCTGTGAATAACAGAAAGAATCTTGAAAAAATACACAAAAATAAATAAAACATATTCTTTACACTTATTGTTAAGAAATAGTCAAAAGGCTGAACGAAATCGTTCAGCCTTTTTTAATCAAAGCAACAACATATCAACGAAATCGTAACCGTCATTACCTACAACTTTCACCTCAACACCAAGTGCCTCTCCCACTTCAGAAACTGATGTATTGTCCAGAAACACATCCTCCTCGTGTTTCAGCATTGATATCGGAATCAAAAGATATTTTCCCAATTTTTTGCCCTTTAACTGGTTTATGATGTCTCCCCCGGTAACAAGTCCGCTGACAGTTATTTTTTCTCCAAAAAAGTTGTTTTTTATCTTTTCAACTCTGATTTTTTCAGAATTTATTTTCGAAACAAGTTCGGATATAAAATCATAAGCAAGAAAACCTGTAACCACCGTTTTTTCAGATTTAACCGTAAGATCATTTTTTTCTTCCAATGCATCCTCAAATTCCCATTTGAGAGAAGCACAGAGACCGACTCCGTTTTCAATCTGAGGAAAACCGTCATATTCAAATTCCTGAGGAATTTCCTCCTCTGCCATTATATAAAACTCGTCCGAAAGGTAAACGAAGTTAATTCCACGTTCTTCCTTGAATTTTTTCTGCCATCGTGAAACCTGCTCAATAACAGTTTTTGAACTTTCTTTATCGAAAGGAATCAACTCCTGAAGTCCCTGTCGATGCGAAGATATACCCACAGGAACAATGGACAAACTTTCAACAGCATCACCAAGAGAATATATATCTTCTATAGTTCTGTCAAGCTCAGCCCCATCATTCCAACCCCGACAAAGAACAATCTGGCAATTTATCATCATTCCGCTTCCGGAAAAACGTTTCATCTGATCCATTATTTTGCCGGCAAAACGGTTGTTGAGCATCCTGCATCTTAATTCAGGGTTTGTTGTATGAACCGAAACGTTAATTCTGGGAATAGAATATTCAACTATTCGGTCGAGGTCAGAGTCCGACATATTTGTTAGTGTAACATAATTCCCCTGCAAAAACGAAAGTCTGTAATCATCATCCTTAAAATAGCAGCTTTCACGCATATTTTCGGGAAGCTGATCAATAAAACAGAAAATACACTTGTTTTTGCAGGATCTTGGAGCATCAATAAGAAGAGTTTCAAATTCAATTCCCAATGGTTCAAAATCTTCATTTTCAAAACAAACGTTTCTGTCACTGAGTTCAATATTCAATTCTTCATTAGCAGAAAGAAACATATAATCAAGATAATCGTTTACTTCTTTCCCGTTTATACTTATGATAATATCATCCGATTTAATACCATGTTTCGCCGCAATGGAATCGGGCAAAACTTTACTTATTTTTGCTGACATTTATGCCTGCTCCTGTCTCTCAAATACAATCTTATATCCCGGTCCGTCATTCAAAGAACGGTTTACACGTGAAATGGTTGCACTGGAAGCACCTGTTATTTCAGCAATTTCATTGAAGGTCTTTCCTTCTTTGAGGAGCTTTGCAACAGTTGCCCTTTGTGCAATTGCGTAAATTTCTTTTATCGTACAGACATCTTCGAAGTATGCTTTGCATTCTTCAACGGTTTCCAACAATAAAATCGATTTATAAAGATACTCTACATCTTTTTCTGATATCATATTCATGGTATCACATCCTATCTTTTAAAGCCTTTAAGAAAAGCTTGTGTTCTTTCGTGTTCAGGTTGGTCGATTACCTTTGCTGCCGGGCCTTCTTCAATAATGTATCCGTCGGCCATAAAAATCACTCTGTCTGCAACATTCTTTGCAAACTCGATTTCATGTGTAACAATTACCATTGTCATTTTCTGAGCTGCAAGGTTACGTATAACTTTGAGAATTTCACCTGTAAGCTCAGGGTCAAGAGCTGAGGTGGGCTCATCAAAAAGCATCGCCTTTGGATTAAGTGCAAGTGCCCTGGCTATTGCAACACGCTGTTGCTGACCGCCTGACAGCTGATACGGATATGAATCCTGTTTATCCAAAAGACCGACAGACTCAAGAAGAACCAGTGCGGTTTTTTTTGAGTCTTCCTTACTTTTTTTATTCACAAGCATCTGTGCCATTGTAACATTCTCAAGAACAGATTTATGCGGAAACAAATTGAAATTCTGAAAAACCATACCAAGTTTTCGATAAGATGCGCTTGTTTCCTGAGCTTTTTTATAGAGACCGTTTTCAACAACCGTATCACCGTCGATTGTTATCGTACCGTTATCAATGGATTCCAAATGAATCAGCGAACGCAAAAAAGTGCTTTTTCCGGAGCCCGAAGGTCCTATTATTGCAACGACTTCACCTTCTTCAACTTCAAGACTTACATCTTTCAGCACATTAAGTTTTCCGAAGCTTTTTACTATATTTTTTGCAGAAATAACAGCCATGTCAGCACCTCCTTAGTTCTTGTAGTAGTTCAGTTTCTTTTCTATGTAACCGAAAAGCAAAGTTAATATTCCACAGAATGCCAAATAGAATACCGCAGTATAGAATAACGGCCAAAGAATAGCGTGGGATTTACTGAACTGTTGAGCACACCATATAATTTCATATACATTAATAATTCTTGAGAGTGAAGTATCCTTTACCAATGTGATTATTTCATTACTCATAGGCGGTATAATTCTTTTTATAACCTGAGGCAAAACAATCTTAAAAAATACTTGAATTTTTGACAAGCCAAGAACTTGTCCGGCTTCGTACTGTCCTTTGGGAATTCCTTCAATTCCGCCACGATATATTTCCGAAAAATAGCATGCATAGTTTATAACAAAAGCTATCATTACCGCCAAAAATCTGTCAAAGCATTCCCAATCCGCAAAAAACAAATCGAAGGCGCTTGTGCTTCCGTTTGCAACTCTAGCAGCAGCGGATGCACCGATGAGACCGGGTCCGTAATAAATAACAATCAATTGAAGCATTAATGGTGTTCCTCTGATAATCCAGATGAACACTTTTGTAATCCACTTTATTGGCTTGATTTTGCACATTGAAGCAAAACATATTATAAGACCCAAAGGTAAAGCAAAAAGAAGCGTTAATGCAAACACTTCAAGGGTTGTCATAAAGCCTTCAAACAGGCTTAATGTTGCATCAGCAAACATAATTTCAAATACCTTTCTGCTTAAAATTTTTCTTTAGACACGGATACCGGGATTGCAAAATGCAATCCCGGTAAGTGATTAATTCAGGATTTTTTAATTAATTAAAATGCAAGAGCGAGGTCGTACTTTTCAGCAAGTTCAACAAGTGTTCCGTCTGCTTTAAGCTCATCCATAATGCCGTTAACCTTTTCTGTCAGGTCTGAATCCTTTCTGAATGCAATACCGTATTCTTCAGATGTGAGTTCGATGCCTGCAGCGAGGTTTGAATAGCTTGTGTTTTCACCAATCATTGCATTTGCCATTGTAATATCAATTACACAAGCATCTGCACTGCCACTCATTACTTCAAGAAGAGCATCAGTCTGTGCTGCAACAGCTACATATTTTTCATCAAGACCGTTATCCTTGATTGCAGCTTCGCCGGCTGAACCTGCTTCTGCAGCAAATGAAAGACCTTTCATTGATTCAACATCCGCAAAATCGGCAATCTTGTTCTTGTCCATAACAACAATCTGAGCGTTCTTTACGTACGCCTTTGAAACAGATGCGTTGCTGAGTGCTTCTTCTGTGATTGTCATACCGTTCCAGATACAGTCGATACTCTTGGATTCAAGTTCAAAGAATTTGTTGTCCCAATCAATAACAATGAATTCCGGTTCAACACCAAGCTTTGCACATACTGCTTTTGCAAATTCTGTATCAAAACCTGTAAGTTCACCGTTTTCTTCATAGTTCATAGGTTCATAAATTGTATAACCGATAACAAGTTTACCGTTCTTTGTAATACGGTCAACATCAGAAGCTGAGTTTGATGCTTTTTTTTCGCCGCCACAAGCTGTGCAAAATGCAACAAGCATAGCAACCGAAAGAATAATTGACATAATTTTTGTAAGTTTTTTCATATTTTTCTCCTTTAAAAATGAAATATATTTTTTTTAATAATTTTCAACATTAAAAATCAAAGCTCATATCGTCGTTTTCTTCTTCTCTTTTCTTCTTTTCAGAAAAATAGCTGAAAATGACAAATACTATTGCCGCAAAAGCAAAGAGCTTAAAAATTGTTTTCATTTATATCTCCCCTTGATATTATTTTTTGCACTTTAATAGTTTAGCATACTAAATTAACAAAGTCAATAGTTTTTAAATAAAAAACTAAAAAACCGCAGAAAAATCTGCGGTTTTTTAAAAATTATTCCATTACAATTCTTTTAAGATTAATTCTGCCCTGTTTATCAATTTCAATAACCTGAACTTTGATGTCGTCTCCAACCTTAACAACATCCTCAACCTTCTCAACTCTTGTCTTGTCAAGCTTTGAAATATGGACGAGGCCATCTTTTCCGGGAAGGAATTCGACAAATGCACCGAAGTCCATAATTCTTACAACTTTACCGTCATAAACTTCACCAATTTCGGGTTCTTTCACGATGCCTTCAATAATCTTTCTTGCTTCCTCGCCCATTTCTGCATTGGGAGCTGAAATAAATACACGACCGTCATCTTCGATATCAATCTTTGCACCGGTATCAGCAATAATCTTCTGAATAACCTTGCCGCCTGAACCGATAACGTCACGGATTTTGTCAACAGGAATTTCCATATGGATTACCTTTGGAGCATACTGTGAAACTTCTGTTCTGGGTTCAGCTATTGCCTTGAGCATTACTTCGTCAAGAATATAATATCTTGCGTCACGTGTTTCAGTCAAAGCATTTTTAATAATTTCAGGTGTGAGACCGTCAATCTTGAGGCCCATCTGAATTGCTGTGATACACTTCTTTGTACCTGCAACCTTGAAGTCCATATCGCCGAAGAAGTCTTCAAGACCCTGAATGTCAAGGATTGTGATGAATCTTTCACCTTCGGTAACAAGACCAACTGAAATACCTGCAACGGGAGCCTTGATGGGAACGCCGGCATCCATAAGAGCGAGTGTACTACCGCAGATACTACCCTGTGAAGTCGAACCGTTTGAACTCAAAACTTCAGATACAAGTCTGATTGCATAGGGGAATTCTTCCTCTGAAGGAATTACCGGAACAAGAGCACGTTCAGCAAGTGCACCGTGACCAATTTCTCGTCTGCCGGGACCTCTTGAGGGCTTTGTTTCACCAACACTGTATGAAGGGAAATTATAGTGATGAATATATCTTCTGTATTCTTCAGTGTCAAGACCGTCAATAATCTGTGAATCTCCGAGAGCTCCGAGGGTTGCAACAGTCATAACCTGTGTCTGACCACGCTTGAAAAGTCCGCTTCCGTGTGCTCTGGGAAGAAGACCAACTTCTGAAGAAAGGGGTCTGAGCTGCTGAATCTTTCTTCCATCAACACGCTTGCCTTCATCGAGAAGCCAACGGCGAACGATTGTTTTCTGGAGCTTGTAAAGAGCATCTTCGATATCCTGTGCATATTCTTCAGCAGGATATGTTTCTTCGAAGTGTTCATAAACCTTTTCATAAACAACTTTGAGGTTTTCGTCTCTGATTGACTTATCATCTGTGTCGAGAGCTTCTTTTACCATATCTGTTGCAAATGCGGAAATTGCATCGAAGATTTCTTCGTTAACGACAATATGATCATATTCAAACTTGGGCTTTCCAATTTCATCCTGGATACCCTTGATAAATTCGCAAATCTTTTTGATTTCTTCATGAGCAAACATAATTGCGTCAAACATTACGTCTTCGGGAACTTCGTTTGCACCTGCTTCAATCATAACAACCTTTGCAAGACTACCTGCAACTGTCAAATTCAGGTCACTCTTTTCTCTCTGTTCAACTGTGGGGTTGATGATAAATTCACCGTCAACAAGACCAACGTATACCGCAGCAATAGGACCGTTGAAAGGAATATCAGAAATCGAAACTGCTGCTGATGAACCAATCATAGCACAGAATTCAGGAGCATTGTCCTGTTCAACTGACATAACTGTTGAAACGATTGAAACGTCATTTCTGAGGTCTTTGGGGAACAAAGGTCTCATAGGTCTGTCAATTACACGAGCTGTCAGAATTGCGTTTTCTGAAGGTCTTCCTTCTCTCTTCAAAAAGCTTCCGGGGATTTTGCCGACAGCATACATTCTTTCCTCATAATCAATGCTGAGAGGGAAGAAGTCAATTCCATCTCTGGGTTTTGCTGATGCAGTTGCTGCTGTAACAACAACTGTGTCACCGTATCTTACAATAACGGAACCGTTTGCAAGCTCCGCAACTTTGCCAACTTCAATACTGAGTTTTCTGCCGGCAACTTCTGTTTCGAAAATTCTACTCATAATTTTTCCTCCTTTGTTTTTCAAGAGGTCTGCCTTTTTAGCACTTATAAGTATACTTTGGAATAAAGCATATTTATAACTGCTAAATGCGCAAACACTCTGAAATCTTTTTATCTTTTTATATTTTTTGCAGAAAAAATCTCTGCTGATTAATTGCTGAAATACGAAATTAAGTCTTTGCCCTAAAAGGGACAAAGACTTAATTGTTTGTATTCTAGTGTCTCAAGCCAAGCTTCTCAACGATTGCACGGTATCTGTTGATATCGTTCTTCATAAGATAGTTAAGAAAACTTCTTCTGACACCGACCATCTTAAGAAGACCACGTCTTGAGTGATGATCCTTCTTGTGAGTCTTAAGATGCTCGTTAAGATGATTGATTCTTTCTGTCAGAAGAGCAATCTGTACTTCGGGAGAACCTGTGTCACCTTCGTGTACAGCATATGTCTTGATGATCTCTTCTTTTCTCTCTTTCAGCATTTGGTTTCACCTCCGTAATTTTTTATCCCCTGAAAGCTTGGTATAAGGCGGTGAATCTTCAACCCTTAAACTAAGCAATAGGTTTACAACGTTTAGTATTATAACATAACAAACTAAATATGTCAACTATTTTTTTGCAATACGGAAAATATCTTTTTAACATTTAAAAAATCAACAAAAAAGCTAAAAAACGAAAATACTAATTATTGCATCAATAAATTGCTTGTGTTATACTGAAATTAAACTACAAGAAGGAAATGAGGTTTTTTTATGCTCAAGTTTACAACAATAGGTGATTTTCATTACAGAAAGAAAATGTATGCCACTACGGTTGAAGATATGGAGAAAATTGTCGAAAACAGCTTTGATGAAAAAGTTGATTTCATCTTACATCTTGGCGACCTTTGTACTGACTATACCCACTCACCCGAATTGATTTCAACATTACTTAACAACAAATATAGTATTCCTGTGTACGGTATTATGGGCAATCACGAACTTGAACACAATCATACTCCGGATATGATTATTCCATACTTAACAAACCGTGATGTAACTTTTGGTGAACCGATATACAACGAGACAAAGGCAGCTCATTGGTATACAGATATTGATAACTTCCGTTTGATTGGACTTGATACAAACTTCGTTTATCTCCCTGAAAAAGAAACGTGGCACAGAAAACTGGAGTTTATCAGGCCTGAAGGAAGTATTCTGGATCTCAGTCTTGCACCACTTCAGCTTCAATGGCTTGAAGATGTAATTGCAGAAGCTTCCGTTCTGGGGAAAAAAGTTCTTATTGCATCACACGCTCCTCTTGTCAAGGATCCGTGGATATGGGAGTCTCCTGATTTCGAATCTGCTCAGAAAATTTTTGCAAAATACCCCAGAACGGTACTGTTGGCAATGAACGGACACGTTCACACAGACAATTTTGAAGTTCGCAATGATGTTGCATATTTCGATGTAAACACAGCACGTCTGGGGTGTTGGTGGCATCAGGATGAACATCACTACTCACCCGAACATACATTTCCTTTCACTGAATACGATGAAAACGGAAATGTTCTGAGCACGGTTGATATGCCGTTCCGTGAACTCAGTCAAGGTATAAATTCATGGTTCTTCAAAGATCCACTTTGGGCAACGGTTACCGTAACAGAAAACGGACACGTTACCATAAAGGGCAGAAAAACCGAATGGGCGTACGATGTTGTACCGGAACGAGAAAATAATCCGGGTTTTTATGCACGCACTATGCCGTGTATAAATGACCGCGATGTTCAGGTTTGGTAAAATCAAAAGTCAAAAAAGCCGCAAAAGCGGCTTTTTTTAATCCAGTAGAACATCTTTGCGATGAAGCATTTCATCTATTCTTTCTATATAATCCTTTGGTTCCTTAACATTAAAAATTCTTTCAATTCTGTCGGTTTCACGGTCAACAGTTTTCGTAACCCCTCCGCACCCAAGAGAAATTATTGTCTGAACCTCTTCCATTATGTAAATGTTATATAGACTTTCTGTACCGGTTTTTGCATATCCGACATTTTCAAGGTTGCCCAGCATATTTTTCTGTCTGTAAAGATAATATGGGTTCTTCCCGTTTGCTGTTACGTTTTTCAATGCAAAATCCACCATTTCAGCAACTTTATTATCGTCGGTAAGAATGTAATCTCCCAAAGTCTCATTAAGCTTTGAGGAGCGTTTAACGCTCATGGTATGAACGGTTGTATTTTCGGGATTCAGCTTTTCAACTTCTTCTACGGTGTATTTGAACATATCAACCGTTTCTCCCGGCAAGCCGGCAATAATATCCATATTTATGCAATCTATTCCACAATCTCTCGCTATGTGCATTGCATTTCTGATTTCATCAGGTGTGTGATTTCTACCGATAGTTTTCAATGTTTCTTCATTCATAGACTGAGGATTTATACTGATTCGGTTTATTCCGTATTCCTTTATGGTTTTCAGCTTTTCTGCCGTAATTGTATCAGGCCTTCCTGCTTCAACGGTGAATTCCTTGTTTTTCGATAAATCAAATTCGGTAAAAACAGAATCAAAAAGGATTCTGAGCTGCTCTGCACTTAAAGTTGTCGGAGTTCCACCACCGATATAAACACTTTCTATTACATTTTTATTCTGTTTTACAATATTTGCCGTATATGCAATTTCTCGCTTCAAACATTCGAGATAATCATGAATGTACTTTGCTCCGTTTGCAACACTGTTACTGACAAAAGAACAATACAGACAACGTGTGGGACAAAATGGAATTCCGATATATATGCTTATACCTTTTTCGTCCATTGAATCAATAATCGGTAACTCAATTTCAGCAACGCGAACAGCAAGTTCTGCCTTTTCTCTCGTAGCGCCAAATTCATTTATAAAGTATTCAACTGTTTGTGCAGGTGACAATCCTGATTTGATTTGTTTGCAGGCAATTTTTACGGGGCGAATTCCTGTAAGAATACCCCAAGGACTTTTTTGTTCACTCATGATAAATAAGGATTTTCCTTTCGTTCAATTCCAACGGTTGTTGACAATCCGTGTCCCGGATAAACTTTTGTATCGTCAGGCAACACCATGATTCGTTCTTTAATTGATTTTATTTCGGTTGAAAAATCTCCCAACGGAAAATCAAATCTTCCGATTGACCCTTGAAAAAGTGTGTCGCCGCAAATTAAACAATTATCAAAATAATAACAAACCCCTCCCTGTGTATGACCAGGAGTATGAATAACCTTGATTTCGGTTCCGCAAAAATCAAATTTGTCACCGTCGACGGTAAGTACATCAGCAAAAAGCTCAGGTAGCGGTTCAAAAGTCAGATTCAAAGAACTGTCGTTGAGATACCTTTCCTCATCCTTATGAATAACAACAACAGCATCTGTTGCTGTTTTAAGTTCATAAAGCGAACCAATATGGTCAAAATGGCCGTGAGTCAAGAAGATATATTCAAGTTCAAGGTCGTTTTCATCAAGAAAACCAAGAACCCTTTCAGACTCTGCCGGTGCATCAAAAACAACAGCTTTTTTCTGTTCTGTGTCATAAAGCACATACGAATTGACGCCCATATAACCAAGAGTAAAACATTTCAATTCCATTTTTATTCCTCCAATAAATAGTGCACACCTGAGAAGACCGCAGGGTCATTGACGCCTGCGGACTACTGACTGAATTCCTTCAATTTGTTTAAGTTTCTTTATTGCATTTTCTAGGTGTTCGGTGTCTTTAACTTCAATGGAAATCTCTATAATCGCAACATTATTCTTTGCAGTTCTCGCATTGAGACTCTTGATTGGAGTCCGAAGATCCGCTGTCACACCTGTGATATCAACAAGAAGGGAGTTTCTGTCAATGGCTGTAAGACAAAGAAGTGCCTGAAAGTCACTTTCAAACTGCTGTGCCCAACAAACATTAATAAAACGATTTTCCTCCTCCTGCGAATACTTTGCATTTGTGATATTGATACAGTCGGTGCGGTGCACCGCAACACCTCTTCCTCTTGTTACATAGCCGATGATTTTGTCACCGGGGACGGGACTGCAACAATGAGAAATCCTCACAAGGCAGTTTTCAATACCTTCAACAATAACACCACTGGAGTTATTTTTACCCTTGGTTTTCACCACAAACTGTTCAGCAACATCAGATATAACGTGTTTGCTTGCCATATCCTTCTTGCAATTATCCTTGAATTTTGCAAGATATTTTCCGGCACTTGAGCCTCCGTATCCCAGAGTTGCAAACATATCTTCAGTTTGTTTGAATCCGTATCTGGTAAGCAAACCTTCAATCATTTCAGTATTGCTCATATAGGAAACAGGAATATTTGCTTTTTTGAGTTCTTTTTCAAAAATATCTTTTCCTTTGATGATATTTTCATCACGATTTTCTTTTTTGAGCCATTGATTAATTTTATTTCTTGCCTGTGATGTCCTTGCAATCTTAAGCCAGTCAAGATTCGGACCACGAGACGCATTTGAAGTATTTATTTCAACAATATCACCATTTTGAAGAACAGAATCCAGTGTAACAATTTTCCCGTTGACCTTTGCACCCTGCATCTTGTTGCCCACAGCACTGTGAATTGCATAAGCGAAGTCAATAGGTGTTGACCCGGCAGGCAAGCTTATTACATCTCCCTTGGGAGTAAAAACAAAAACTTCATCACTAAAAAGGTCTATTTTCAATGTCTGCATAAAATCTTCAGCATTGGTCATATCCTTCTGGATATCAAGAAGTTGTTTTATCCATTCCAGCTTGCCATCAATATCGGATGATCCGCTGATTCCTTCTTTATACTTCCAATGAGCAGCAATACCGTTTTCAGCAGTTCTATGCATATCCCAGGTTCTGATTTGAATTTCAAAAGGTGTACCGTTGGGACCGATTACCGTTGAATGGAGAGATTGATACATATTCGGTTTCGGCATTGCAATATAATCCTTAAAACGTCCCGGAATGGGCATAAAAAAGTCGTGAACCATACCAAGAACCGCATAACAGTCAGCATCGGTATTAACTATAACGCGAACTGCAAACAAATCATAAATCTCGTCAATGTTCTTGTTTTGCATAAACATTTTGCGGTATATACTGTAAAAATGCTTTGCTCTGCCCTCAACATGAGCATCAATTGATAGCTTTTCCAAACGTTCAGAGAACATGGAAATTATATCTTTAATGTACTTTTCACGCTCACTTTGTTTTTGACTGATACTATCAACAATTTCATAATATCCGATGGGGTCAATATATTTAAGGGACAAATCCTCAAGTTCCATTTTTATCTTGGACATACCCAAACGGTGGGCAAGAGGTGCAAAAACCTCAAGAGTTTCTCTTGCCTTTTCCCTTTGTTTATGCTCAGGCATAGACTTGAGTGTTCGCATATTATGAAGACGGTCAGCAAGTTTTATGACAATAACCCTTACATCCTTTGCCATAGCAAGAAACATTTTTCTCAGGTTTTCTATTTGCTGGTCTTCGTTGGATGTATACGGAATTTTACCAAGTTTGGTAACACCCGCAACAAGCAATGCAATTGAATCACCAAATTCTTTTGCGATTTCTTCATCGGTTACTTCCGTATCCTCAACAACATCGTGAAGAAGACCTGCAGCAACAGAACTTGCATCAAGCTCCATATCTGCAAGAATATTTGCAACCGCAATAGGATGTGTGAAATAGGGCTCACCGGAAACACGCATCTGACCTTCGTGTTTTTGCAGACCAAAATTAAATGCTTTTTTAACACATTCCAAGTCTTCTGCGGAACAGTTCTTATTCAGTTTTTTCAGCAAGCCGTCAAGGTGTTTTTGCATTTTTTAGTTCACATCCATAAGTTTAATGTCTTTGAGGATAAGCTGTACGTTTTTGAATCCTTTATAATCATTTATATCAAGTCCGAAGGCGACTTCAACGAAGTCCCCTTCTTTAAGGTGATTATAATACTCACCCATACCGAATCCAACAGCATCAAGGAATTTACCCTCCTTAAGAAGAGTCATTCTGAGATGCTTGTTTTCACTCATTGTGCTGATTTTGTGAATCTTGATGTTTCGCACAGCAAAAACAGGCAAGGGATTGTCAACGCCGAAGGGCTGGAGCTTGTTTATTTCATCAACCGTTTCCAATGTTATATAAGAAGGCTTGATAACTGCATCAATGGAAACAGTGGGAATAAGTGCATTTTCATCAATCTTATCAAAAGTATGTGCATTGATTGCTTCTCTGAATTTTTCGATATTTTCGGTCTTGATAGTAAGACCTGCCGCAAGCTCGTGACCACCGAATTTTTCAAGCAAATCACTGCTTTGTTCCAAAGCACCAAAAAGATTAAATCCGCTGATACTTCTTCCCGAACCCTTTGCCTCATCTCCGTCAACAGCAAAGAGAATTGACGGTTTGTAGAATTTCTCGGTAATTTTTGATGAAACAATACCAACAATACCGTGATGCCAGTTGTTGTGTGAAATAACAAGAACCTGATCATCCTTCATTTGAGGGTTGTTTTCAATATATTCAAGAGCCTCAGCAAACATTCTTTGTTCGGTCTGCTGTCTTATTGTGTTTTCTTCACACAAGCCATTGGCAAGTTCATATGCTTTTTCTTTGTCAGAGGTGAGAAACATCTCGACACTTCTTGAAGCACAGCCCAATCTTCCGCTGGCATTGATACGAGGTGCAATGATATACCCGATTGTTGATGTGGTGATAGGCTTGCTGTTGGTTATCGAAACATCAATCAAAGCCTTGAGACCAATATTCTCAGTGTTGCGGAACTTTTCAAGACCTTTTGTAACTATAATACGGTTTTCATCAACAAGAGGTGAAATATCAGCAACCGTTCCAAGACATATCAAATCAGAATATCTTGCCATCAGTTCATTTACTGATGATTTGTCGTCAAGTGCCTGGATAAGCTTGAAAGCAACACCAACACCGGCAAGATTCTTGAAAGGATATGTGCAATCCTTTCGTTTGGGGTCGATTGCCGCATATGCTGCAGGAATTGTTTCTTTGCACTCATGATGATCGGTAATGATAATATCCATACCGATTTCTTTTGCGTATTCAGTTTCTTCCATTGCTGTTATACCCGTGTCAACGGTAATAACAACCTTGGTTCCCTTTTCTTTTATTTTATCCAGAGCTTCACGGTTTACTCCATAACCTTCCTGAATTCTGTCAGGGATATAATAATCTACCTCAAAGCCCATTGAAGTCAGATGCTTGTATAAAATAGCAATACTTGTTATTCCGTCAACGTCATAATCGCCGTAAATTGTGATTTTTTCATTTTTCTCAAAAGCTTCTTTGATTCTACCGACTGCCTTGTCCATATCCTTGAGAAGATACGGGTCATGAAGACTGTCAAGGTCGCATTTGAGAAATTCGGCAATTTCTGCACTGTCGTGAATTCCTCTGTTATATAAAATTATTGATGTCAACGGAGAAATATGAAATTCCTTTGAAATCTCAACAACTCTGTTTTTATCAAATTCTTTCAATAGCCATTTTTTCTGTAACATAATAGATTCTCCCACTTGTTAATTCTTTACCCTTCATTTTATCATAAGATTCGAAAAAAAACAACACTTTTTTTCTAAAAGCAAGTTTTTTTTATAAAACATAAAAAACAAGCGAATTAATGACCGTTTTTCAATTCAACAACAGTTACACCGTTTTCACCTTCACCATATTTTCCAAGACGGAAGGATTTAACGTGAGGATGCTTTCTGAGCATTTGTTGTATTCCGTTTCGGAGAATGCCCGTTCCTTTTCCGTGTATGATTGTGACGGTGTTAAGTCCCGCCATTGAAACTCTGTCAAGAAACATATCTGCTTCAACAAGAGCTTCTTCCAGCTGCATTCCTCTCAAATCCACTTCAGTCTTTACAGCTTTGGCACTGCTTTCAATATGTTTTTGGGGAATAAATTTTGCTATATTCTTTTTCGTCTCATCTTCAAGAATTACAAGACTAGATAAATTTGAGGTAGTCTTCATTATACCCATCTGAATCACGGCAGTTCCGGCTTTTTTATCAATTGTCAGAATGGTTCCCTTATCATTCAAATCCGTTATAAGCACAGACATTCCGGGTTTGAATGCATTTATATTAACTTTTGCAGGTTTACTTATTTTTGGAGCATTGGGTGCTTTTTTTGCCTTTTTAAGGCTGAGATTCAGGTCTTTGCGGACTTCTTCCATTGCTTTGAGCGCTTCTCTTTCGTCTTTTTCCTTTTGAAGTGCTCTCATCTTTTCAAGAATTTCCTGAGTTTCGGTCTGTGCTTTTTCTATTATTTCAGAAGCTTTTCTGTTTGCTTTTTCAAAAATCTCGTCACGCTTACGATCAATACTCTTTCGTTCACGAACAAGTTCTGCCTTCAATTCGGCAATTTCCTTTTTCATACGTTCCTGTTCCGAACGTGATGACTCGGTAACACGCCTGTTTTCTTCAATAGATGACAAAATATCTTCGAATTTCACAGTTTCCTCAGACAGCATTTCTTTGGACTTGTCAATGATATAATCAGCAAGTCCCAATTTTTTTGAAATTGCAAAAGCATTACTTTTTCCGGGAATTCCCACAAGAAGCCGATACGTGGGACTCAATGTTTCAACATCAAACTCACAAGATGCGTTTTCAACCCTGTCGGTTGAAAGAGCATAAATCTTAAGCTCGCTGTAATGTGTTGTTGCCACGGTTTTTGCACCAAAACCTTTGACATAATCCAAAATGGCATTGGCAAGTGCCGCACCTTCAATTGGGTCTGTTCCTGCCCCCAACTCATCAAAAAGAACAAGACTGTTTGGGGTAATATTATTCAGAATCCACACAATATTTGTCATATGTGCCGAGAACGTACTGAGACTTTGTTCTATGCTTTGCTCATCACCAATATCCGCAAAAACACCATCAAAAACCGCAAGTTCAGTTCCGTCACCTGCCGGAACCATAAGACCCGATTGTGCCATCAGGGTAAACAATCCGACAGTTTTCAGAACGACAGTTTTTCCGCCTGTGTTAGGACCCGTAACAACCAATGTATCGAAATCAAAGCCCAGAGAAATGTCCTGGGCAACAACCTTTTTGGGGTCAATCAGAGGGTGTCTGCCTTTGTTGATTTTGATTTTTCCTTCATCATTAATAATAGGACATACAGCTTTTTGCGAAAGTGCAAGCTTTGCCTTTGCAAAAACAAGGTCAATATCACAAATCGAACTATAATCACTTTCAATAATTTCGGAAATCTCAGCAACCAACAAAGTAAGTTCAGAAAGGATATGTTCAATTTCAATCTTTTCTTTTACAGCGAGGGCATGCAGTTCGTTGTTAGCATCAACAACACTTGCAGGTTCAATAAACAATGTGCCTCCGGATGCGGAAACATCGTGAACTATTCCGTGAACATCGCCCTTGTGTTCAGCCTTGACAGGAACAACGTAACGGTCATTACGAAGGGTAACAATGGGATCCTGCAAGAACTTCTGATAATGCGGTGAATGAATCATTGAATTCAAAGAATCTTTTATTTTATCTCCTGCACGACTGATTTTCCTGCGGATATCCGCAAGCTCAGGACTTGCACCATCGGCAACTTCTGTTTCAGAAATGATAGAAGTGCTTATTCTTTCTTCGACCTTGTCGTCTTTTTCAAGATTATTAAAATATGCATCAAGCACCCCCGAATGTCCGTCATAATACTTTATCAATTGTGACGCACCCTTGAGAACTCTTGCAATATTAAGCAATTCTGCCATAGAAAGGCTTCCTCCCACTTTCACACGTTTTATGGCAGAAGAAACCTCAGCTACTGTTGCTATAGGTGGCGTCCCGAACTGACAAAGCATAACAGAGGCACTGTCGGTCTCAGCAAGCTTCAGACGCACTTCTCCCAAAGATGTTAAAGGAGCAAGTTTTTTGACTTTGCTTTTCGTTTCATCATTGACCGCATATTCACACAGTCTGTCACATATTTTATCAAATTCTAAAGTTCGTAATGTTTTATCGTCCATATTTATTGAATCCTTTTTTTGATTTTATATTATTTTATCATAAATCTGTTATTTATGCAACCGAAAGATTAAGTTTTTGTTGTACTTGCAACAGCCAAGCCAAAACCGCATAATATGGGATAATACACAATAATCGGAGGTCGTTTTATGTTAGGTTTTTTCGGAACACTGTTTGAATCGCTGATATATCTTATTTCATTTGTTTCAGGAACAAATTCTTTTCCAAAACCCCTTTCCGCAAAAGAAGAACGTTTATATCTTGAAAAAATGAAAAATGGCGATATTGATGCCAAAAACAAACTTATTGAGCACAATTTGAGGCTTGTGGCACATATATCAAAAAAATACTCATCCGGCGTAAGAGATAACGAAGATTTGATTTCCCTTGGAACAATCGGACTTATAAAG
Source organism: Clostridia bacterium (assembly GCA_045579055.1). Lineage (GTDB taxonomy): Bacteria > Bacillota > Clostridia > Monoglobales > Monoglobaceae > SIG440. The sequence goes on along the minus strand of JAZNLK010000144.1, from coordinate 599 downwards.
GGAATAAACAGTTTTGATGCTTCAAAAGGAACAAGACTTGTGACCTATGCGGCAAGGTGTATTGAAAACGAAATTCTGATGCTTATGCGAAGCAATAAAAAGATACAAAATGAAGTTTCTCTTAATGACCCTATCGGAACCGATAAGGAAGGAAATCAGATATTACTTATGGATATAATTGGAACCGACGAAGAAGACGTCATAAAAGAAATTGACAGTCGTGCAAAAATCAAAAAATTATATGCAAACATATCTACATATCTTGACAAACGAGAAAAAGAAATAATAAAAATGAGATATGGGCTTTACAACGGAAAGGAGTATACTCAATCTCAGGTTGCAGAGGTTATGGGAATCTCTCGTTCTTATGTTTCAAGAATTGAAAAAAAGGCTATCGGCAAACTCAAAACAGGAATCTGTAATGAAATCGAGTAGAGGCTAACTCTTAATGAGTTTCGCCCCTCTCACACCACCGTACGTGCCGTTCGGCATACGGCGGTTCAATTCATATTTCAGTATGTACTTTTAGATAGTGGTCTGTTAGTGATAGCAGACCACTTTTCTTTAATCTTTCGTTGTTCAGTGCAAATTCAATGTAT
>JAZNLK010000143.1:0-3061 GCA_045579055.1 Clostridia bacterium | reverse complement strand
GAAAAAGAAATTCCCGTTTTCCCCGGTTGCATCACTCCCTCAGAGGTTGCTCAGGCGGTTAAACGTGGACTCAAGGTTGTGAAGTTCTTCCCCGCAGAACAGGCAGGCGGCGTTGCAATGATAAAGGCAATGGGCGCTCCTTACGGAATGGTTAAGTTTATGCCCACAGGCGGAATCAGTGCAAAGAATCTTTCTGAATATCTTTCATGCAGTAATATCGTATGCTGCGGTGGAAGCTGGATGGTTAAGGGTGACTTGATTGCTGAAGGTAACTTTGATAAGATAACAGAACTTACAAAAGAAGCAGTTGAACTTGTTAAAAGTATTCGTGCATAAAGGAGAAAAAGAAATGAACGTAAATCTGAATTTAAAAGATAAAAAAGATTGTAAATTTGATGCGGTTTCTCTGGGCGAAGTTATGCTCAGACTTGATCCCGGTGAAGGAAGAATCAGAACTGCAAGAGCTTTCCGTGCATGGGAAGGCGGCGGTGAGTATAATGTTATCCGCGGACTTCACAAATGCTTCAAGATGGATACAGCCGTTATCACAGCTTTTGCGGAGAACGAAGTTGGATATCTTATGGAAGATTTCATTGAACAGGGCGGTGTTGACACATCTCTCATCAAATGGATGAAAACAGACGGTATCGGCAGAGTTTGCAGAAACGGTCTCAACTTTACAGAACGTGGCTACGGAATCCGTGGTGCTGTTGGTTGTTCCGACAGAGCAAACACAGCAATTTCAAAGGCAACTCCCGAAGATTTTGATTTTGAATACATCTTTGGAACACTGGGCGTTCGTTGGTTGCACACAGGCGGAATTTATGCTGCACTTTCCGACCAGTCCTGCAAAACTGTTCTTGAAGCAGTTAAGACTGCAAAAAAATACGGAACAATAATTTCTTATGACCTTAACTACCGTCCTTCAATGTGGAGTGCAATCGATGGTCTTGACAAGGCACAGGAAGTAAACAAAGAAATTGCGAAGTATGTTGACGTTATGATTGGTAACGAAGAAGACTTCACAGCTTGCCTTGGCTTGAAAGTTGAAGGCAATGACGAAAACCTTAAGGAACTTAACCTTGACGGATACAAGAAGATGATTGCAGAAGCTGCAAAAACATATCCCAACTTCAAGGTTATCGCAACAACACTCCGTGAAGTAAAAACTGCAACAGTAAACGACTGGAGTGCAATCTGCTGGGCAAACGGCGAAGTATTCAAGGCGAAGGATTACAAGGGTCTTGAAATTATGGACAGAGTTGGTGGCGGCGATTCCTTCGCATCAGGTCTTGTTTATGGTCTCATGACAACAGGTGATCCTGAACTGGCTGTTAATTACGGTGCTGCACACGGTGCACTTGCAATGACAACACCCGGTGACACCACAATGGCAAACAAAAAAGAAGTTGAAGCTATTATGGGCGGAGCAGGCGCAAGAGTTCAGAGATAATTAAGAGTAAAAAATATTCAAGAGTATATGGCATTTTTTGCTGTATACTCTTGCTTTTTTTAGTATGTTGGTATATAATTAGTTGTAATAATAGGTTGTTTTGCGGTCTTGCGTTTCAGACCCATAGGAGCGTATAAATGATATCACTTTTATTACTGTATAAGATTTTTCAATTATTTATATTTATGTTTTTGGGATTTATCCTTGTCAAGACAAAGGTGGTCAGTAGTGATGACAGCAAGGTTTTATCAAAAATCTCAATATATTTGTTGATACCTGCCGTTATAATAAATTCTTTCGATATTGAAGTAACAAATGAAATTATTAGTGGTCTTGTGACTGCATTTGTTGTGGCATTTGCAATACATATTGTTCTTTTTCTCATTGATATGTTCTTCAAGAGGATTTGTTCGGGAACAAACGTGGAACGGGCATCTGTTATGTACTCCAATGCGGGAAATCTGATTATTCCTATAGTTTTGTTTCTCTTGGGTGAGGAGTGGGTGGTATACAGCTGTGCATATCTTTCTGTTCAGTTGTTCTTTATTTTTACCCATGGAAGCTGGTTGTTCTCGACTGATAAAAAGTTAAATTTCAAAAAGATATTTTGCAATATAAATATTATTGCAATCGCAATTGGGCTTGTGATGATGCTTTGCAAAGTGAGGTTGCCTGTTGCAGTGAAGGATATTGTATCGCCCCTTGGGAGTATGATTGGTCCTGTTGCAATGTTGATTGCAGGAATGCTTGCTGCAAAGGTGAATTATAAGCAAATGTTCAAAAATAAAAAAATATATCTTGTTCTTTTTATGAGAATGATATTTTGTCCATTGGTGGTATTTTTTTTGTTGGTTTTATTTAAGAATATTCCTGTTGCCAATATTGACAAGATTTTGTTGATTTCATTCCTTGCAAGTATATCTCCGGTTGCTTCAACCGTGATGCAGTTTGCCCAAATCAACAACGATAACGAAGATTATGCTGTCACAATCAATATTCTTTCAACTTTGATGTGTATTGTGACAATGCCTGCATTTGTGGGATTATATAGTTGGCTTTGTATGAGTTGACAAAAATAAATTTAAAGAGGTGTAATTATGAATTTTCAGAATGTAAAAGACTTTATGGATTATCTGACAGACTGGGTTATTCCGGGGAACTCAATAATTGTTCATCACAAAGGACAGGAGGTTTTCAGATATTGCTCAGGCTATGCTGATGTTGAAAACCAGATTCCCATGAAAGGCGATGAATGGTTCAATATCTATTCCTGTTCAAAGCCGATTACAGTAACTGCGGCATTGCAGCTTTTTGAAAGAGGTATATTTCTTCTTGATGACCCCATTTCGGAATATATTCCAGAATTCAAGGAGATGTACGTGAAGGATGCTGACGGAAATATCCGCAAGACGGAAAAACCCATAACCTTCCGCCACTTGTTCACAATGTCCGCAGGACTTACATACGATTTGGAAAGCAATTCCATAAAGCAGATGCAGAGGGAAAATCCTGATGCGGACACCGTAACAGTTGCAAAATATATTGCGAAAGATCCTCTTCAGTTTGAACCGGGAAGTAAGTATGCATACAGCCTTTGTCACGATATCC
>JAZNLK010000142.1:0-10426 GCA_045579055.1 Clostridia bacterium | reverse complement strand
ACCCCTTTGATATATTATCTTAGGGGTATAAAGGTAAAATATAATATAGAATGGATGTGAGAATATGGCGAAGAAGAAAATGACCGAAAAAGATAAGCAAGATTGGGATTTGCTTTATACATACGTTAAGTCAAATGTTATGGGATATGATGAAAACGGTCAGGCACGGACTTCTGTTTCAATGTATGTGAAGAAGGCTGAGGAGACAGACTGGATTGGTGTTGCACTTGACCAGATGTTTACAGTAGGACAAAAAGTTACTGAACCACAAATCAAGTTTATGAACACTATGAATAACACAAAAGTTTGTTTCAAGAAAATTGACATTAAAACATATAAGAGAGCATCCGGAAATTATGAATACATCAATAATGTTGTTGATATGCCAAATGTGGATTATATCTATTCCTTCGATTATATGAGAATGGACGATGATATTCCCACGGTGTTCACAATTGGTGGTGAGGACTATTGTCAGACATTTACCATTGAACAGTCAAGAATTACTTCGAATCTTACCGATTCCGTTAAGGCGGTTATGAATGTTAAGGAAGACAGCTGGTACAGATTCTACGGAAAGGTTACAATAACAGAAGAAGCTCCTTATGTCCATGACAGTTCAAAGATAACAAAGAATAAGATTTCGCTATACCGTGCGGATGCTGAAGGTAATGTTGAAGCCATATTCGAAGACTTGCCGATGGTGAAAACAACAGGATATAACGGACTCAGATTCAAGATGTCAGACACATTTGATGCAGGGATAAGACTCAAAAACATCAGAGTGTACAACGGTAAAGTTCTTGATATTATTGAACATTCAATCGAAGGTGAAAATGCATCGATTACGGTTGATTTTCTGAATGATGATGTGGCTTTGACCGATGACTTCGTGGTTATTGGTGGCGCATATAGTGATAACGTGTTCAGTGGGTCAAAGACAATAAATATTACTGATGATATTGTTGCATATGACGCTTACAGAATCAATTTGACAGATATTCCTGTTGCGACAATTGAAAATGTAAATCCCACATTTAAAGTTTTTGCATGGCAGGATATGGAGTGTTTTGTTCCCGTTACCAAAGATGCAGAATGCGGAACTGAAGACAAAGAACTGCAATTAATCCTTATGCAGTTGGGTTTCTGAAATTTAAGATAAAAAGTCAGGTCAAATCTTGACCTGACTTTTTATGTGGAAAATTTAGACATTTTATTTTTTTTATGTCTTTTAAAGCAATTGTGCTATAATAGCACCCGGTGCTAAAATAAACTTATAAAACAGAACGGAGGTTTTTGTTATGAATGAATTTATGAAAACATTTTATTTGGATGGAAAAGTTGCTGTAATAAGCGGCGGTGCAGGTCTTTACGGCAAACAGTTGGTGAGGGCACTTGCAATGGCAGGTGCAAAAGTATATATGGCATCACGTAATGTTGAGGCTAATGAGGTTGTTGCGAAAGGTCTTCGTGATGAAGGGTACGAAGTTTATGCCGAATCTCTTGATTTAGGCTGTGAAGAAAGCATTCTTGCTCTTCGTGACAGAATTTATGAAAAAGAAGGTAAGGTTGATATTCTTGTAAATAACTCTGTTGCAAGAACAATGAAAGACGGTTATCTCGATACAGCTGAGAACTGGGAAAAGAGTATGAGAATCAATGCAACAGGCTTGTTCATTATTACACGTGCTTTTGGTAATGAAATGTGCAAGGCAGGAAGCGGTTCAATTATAAACATTGGCTCATATATGGGTATGCTTGGTCCTGACTATTCGCTTTATGAAGGTACAGGCATGAATTCCAAGGGTGTTGCCCCTGACTATTTCTATACAAAAGGCGGTATGACAAATTACACACGTTATATTGCTTCAAATTATGGAAAATTCGGCGTAAGATGTAATGTTCTTGAACTTGGTGGTCTTTATGACGGCAGTCAGCATGATTTGTTTGTTGAAAGATACAATAAGTCTACATGTCTTGGAAGAATGGCAAACGACAAGGATATTATGGGTGTTCTTGTGTTCCTTGCATCTGATGCATCTGCATATATGACAGGTACAGTTATTCCTGTTGACGGCGGATATACAGCAAAATAAGGAGAGAAAAAAATGGATATTATTTCAAAAAACGGTCTTGATATTTCAAAAATGACACTTGGTACTGTTCAGCTTGGCAGGAGCTATGGTGTAAACAACAGTGCCGGAAAGCCTACTGAAGAAAAAAGCTTTGCAATTCTTGATGCAGCGTATGAAGGTGGCGTAACCATTCTGGATACTTCTGATGATTACGGCAACAGTGAAGAAGTAATCGGAAAATATCTTCAGACACATCCGGATAAGCATTTTGACATCTGCACAAAGTTTAAGGTGACAGAAGAAACTTCAAAGGATATTTACAAGTCATTGAAGGAGTTTGCACTTGCATCTGCAAAGAAACTTTCAATCGACAGAATTCCGATTTTTATGAGTCACACCGAAAGAAACTTCATTGATTACGGTGACAAACTTATTGATGCACTCAATGAACTGAAAAAAGAGGGCTTAATAGTAAATGCCGGTATTTCAATGTCCAATAAGGATGAGATTGAGAGAATCATAGAATCAGGCGGTTTTGATGCAATTCAGATACCTATGAACATTCTTGACAACAAAATCATCAGAAACGGTATAGTTAAAAAAATGTCTGATGCCGGCATTGCAGTGTTTGTTCGCAGCGTTTACCTTCAGGGATTGTTTTTCAGAAAGAAGGAAGATTTCCTAGTTCAGAATCCCAATGCACCAAAACTGAAGCTCGAAGAAATGTATAAAAAAGTTTGGCCTGAAGTTGAAAAGGTTCATAAGTTTGCGGCTGAATTGGGTATTTCTGTTGCTGAACTTGCACTTTCATTTATACGTGATACAGTTGGTGTTGATTCACTTGTTGTGGGCAGTGAAACTCCTGAACAGGTAATTCAGAATGTTGAAATGTTCAACACACCAAAGCTTTCGGATGATGTTCTTTCAAAAATCCTTGATGAATTCAAGGATCTTGATCCATTTGTTATTTCGCCCTGGATGTGGGAAGAAAGATATAAACCTGCAAATTCATAAATTTAAACAAAAAAACAACCGACTTCGTCGGTTGTTTTTTTGCATAATACTTACTGAATTAAAGCTCGCCAATCTTCTGCATAAATGCCTTTGTATTTGCAATTCTTTCAGCATCATCACCGTGATAGGTGTAGTCGTTGCAGAAAATACCGTCCATACCGAGGAGGTTCATTGATTCTGAGAATGTAGCAAGAAGTGTACCTTTCTGTGTGATATAGAAATCACGGAAAGCAAGAATGTTATCAAGAGCGTTCTTGCATGTTTCCATATCACCAGCCCAAGCAGCTTCGATAAACTTCTTTGAGTTTGCAGGTGTTGAACTGAACATACCATCAAGAACCTTGTCGATTCCATAAGAAATTGCAACGTCGAAAATATCAATGTTACTGAAGAGGAATTCGAAGTCAGGCATGTTGTTCTTTACCTGACGTGCAAGAACAATGTCACCTGATTTGATACCCTTGATGTTGGGATGTTTTGCAAGCTGCTGAACCATGGGATATGTAATCTTCTGCTTTGTAACTACTGCAAGGTCGTAAAGGAATACAGGCTTTGGTGAGTAGTCAGCAATCTTTTCGAAAAAGTTTACGTTTTCAGCATCGGGATATGCACTGTAGAAAGGAGTTGTGAGAACAACTGCATCAAAGTCATATTCTTTGATCATATCAATTCTGTCCTTAACTCTTTCAATTGAGTTGTCCATTGCACCAACAAAGAGGGGAACTCTTTTCTTTGTTGCTTCAACAGCAACACGAACAGCTTCTTTGTAAGCTGAATTTTTAATTGCAGACTCAATACCCATACTTCCCATGAGAAGAAGACCGCTTGCACCTGCGGCAATCTGCATATCGATTTCTTTTGCCAATGACTCTGCAACTACGTTGCCGTCCTTGTCAAGGGGTGTGCCCATTGCGGTATAAAAACCTCTTTTAAGTTTTTCCATGATAAAATCACCTTTCCTTGATAAAAATTTATTTATCATATATATTAAACAACAAATAAGTGACAATGTCTATGTAAAATAGGACACGAATTGCATTATATGTCACTTGAGTACAAGCTTTTTTGTATTTTTTTGTTGACTTTTTGACGAGTATAATTTAAAATCAAAATAGAGCAAAATGTTAGTTCAAAGAGGTGAGCAATTTGGAACATACAGGGCTTCAGGAAAACAAAATTGATTCTTTCAAAGAATTTACCTTTCACATCGGTAATGCGAAATTTACTGTTCTTTCGGATGTGGGAACAGATCGTGTCGGTGTTGTTCCTGTGTCAAAAAAGAAGTATGACCAACTTCACTTCCATACATATTATGAGCTGTTTTATGTCAATAACGGAAAGTTCACAATTAAATTCGAAAACGAAGACAAGGAATTTTCAAAAGATGATTTGATTGTGATTTCTCCCGGAACAAATCACAAAACGATTATGATTAATCCGGGAACTGCCAGATATAACTTTAACTTCCTGATGGAAAAGAACTCACTAAAAACTAATTTTTCGCTTTATGACGCTTTGAAAAGTGCATTTGCCGAAAAATGTACAGTTATCAGCAACAGTTTTTCGCTCAGAGATATACTGAAAAAAATTGTTGTTGACATTATGCAAGGTGATGAAGTTCTGCTAAGTGCACATTTTCACGAGCTTGCTGTCAATATTCTTGAGTTTCTTAATCCGCCAAAGGTTCAACCGCTTACGAAAAATACAATTTCCGACAGCAATATGATTCGGATGTACAAGCTTCAGCAAATAATTTTCACATCATATAGTCAAGATATTTCGCTTAACTACATTGCTGACAAGCTATTTTTGAGCACCAGGCAGGCCAGTCGCATAATTCAGCAATATTTTGGATGTACTTACCGTGAGCTTGTTGCGAAGATGCGTATGAAAGTTGCTGTTGAACTTCTTGAAAATACCGATATGACAATACTTGAAATTGCATCACAAATAGGTTATAATTCCATAAAAGGGTTTTATATCTATTTCAAAAAGCAGTATAATTGCCTTCCCACGGAATATCGAAAGAGAATGCAGAAAACTGCCGATAAAAAATAAATACATTTTGGAGGAAATGATTATGAGCAAAATTAAAACAGGTTTTGGAAGACTTTGTATTACACCCCCGTTGGGCACTCCCATTTCGGGTTATTATGAAGAAAGATACACAAAAGGCGTTCTTGATGACCTTTATGCAACAGCGGTTGCCTTTGACGACGGAACAGCAAAAACAGTCGTTCTTGCTGTTGATACTCTGATGTTATCAGCGAAGCAGTGTGATGCTTACAGAAAGATTATCGCAGATTTCTGTGATCTTCCTGTAGAAGCAATTTTCATAAACTGTTCACACACACATACAGGACCTATGGTTGGTGCTGACTTTGCATCAGATATTCAGGGCTCGGCTCTTTATGATGAATTTATCGGAATTCAGATGAGAGATGCCGCAAAGCTTGCCTTGGAAGATGTATGCGATTCGACATTCTATACCGCTGAAGGAGAAGCAAAGAAGATTTCATTTATCCGCCGTTTCAGAATGAAAGATGGTAGTGTTCAGACAAACCCAGGTGTTGGAAACCCCAATATCGACCACGCACTTGGTGAACCAAACGAAACAGTAAAGCTCATTAAAATTGAAAGAGACGATGCTGAAGATATTTATATCGTTAACTTTGGTGTGCATCCCGATGTTATCGGTGATGAATACATAAGTGCTGATTACCCCGGCTTTGTGTGCACAACAATTGAGGATGCAATTCCCAATTCAAAATGTATGTTCCTGCTTGCTCCTCAGGGTGATGTTAACCACATCAACCCCAATCCCACAAAAGGCGAGTCAAACGGCTTGCACGACACATTTGACGGTTGCCCCAGAGGTTATGAACATGCAATGCATATGGGCAGAGTTATTGCAGGTGCCGTGCTCCAAATTTGTGACAAAGCTGAAGAAATCGAAGCTGATGAAATCAAGTTCTCAAGCAAAACAATTGTTTGTCCCTCAAATCAAGCAAATGACAAGCTTGAAGAAGCAAAGAAAATCGTTAAGATTCACGAAGAAGGAAGAGACGAAGAGCTTCCTTACAAGGCAATGGAACTGACAACTGTTGTTGCTGAAGCCACAAGAATTGTCAACCTTGAAAAAGGTCCCGATTCATATTCTTTCACACTTTCAGCAATAAAAATCGGTGATGTGGCTTTTGCAGGTATTCCCGGTGAACCCTTCACAGAAATTGCGAACAGAATTTACGCTGATTCTCCCTTTGAAACAACCATTCTATGCTGTCTTACAAATGGTGGTGATTCATACTTCCCCACAAGTCAGGCATACGAAGAGGGCGGCTATGAAGCAAGATCTTCATACCTCAAAAAGGGTGCTGACAATATTGTTGTTGAAGGTACGGTTGCTCTTCTCAAAGAAGTAAAATCAATGTAAATACTTTAAGTAAAATAATAATTACACCAAATATCAAAAGGTTATTTTTGATATTTGGTGTATACTCTTTTTATGAAAATGTATGTGTTTTTAGGAGGCAATTATGAGTAAAATAAAAACAGGTTTCGGAAGACTTTGCATAACACCACCCCTTGGTATTGCTATGTCGGGATATTATGAAGCACGTTACATAAAAGGTGTTCTTGATGACCTTTATGTTTCTGCTGTTGCTTTTGACAACGGCGAAGAAAAAGCAGTTGTTTTGGGTGTTGATACACTTCTGTTCTCGGCAACACAGAGTGATGTTTACAGAAAGATTATTGCAGATTTCTGTGGTATTCCCATGGATTCGGTATTTATAAACTGTTCACACACCCACACAGGTCCTTTGGTTGGTGTTGATATTGCATCTGATTTGGAAAGTTCGCCTTTCTATGATGAATTTATTGGAATTCAGATGCGAGATGCGGCAAAGATGGCTCTTGATGATGTTTGTGACTCAAAATTTTATGTGGCTGAGGGCGAAGCAAAAAGGATTTCCTTTGTTCGTCGTTTCAGAATGAAAGACGGAAGTGTTCAGACAAACCCTGGTGTTGATAATCCCAATATTGACCACGCACTTGGTGAACCAAACGAAACAGTGAAGCTCGTCAAAATTGTCAGAGAAGATGCCGATGACATTTTTATTGTGAATTTTGGTGTTCATCCTGACGTAATTGGTGGCGAATACATAAGTGCAGACTATCCCGGTTTTGTATGTTCAACAATTGAAGATGCAATTCCTGACACCAAGTGTGTTTTCCTGCTTGCACCTCAGGGCGATGTAAACCACATCAACCCTCATCCAACCAAGGGAGAAAGAAACGGACTTCATCCAACATTTGACGGTTGTCCCAGAGGCTATGAACATTCAATGCATATGGGCAGAGTTATTGCCGGAGCAGTTCTTCAGATTTGTGATAAGGCTGAAGAAGTGGATGTCGATGACATAAAGTTCTCAAGCAAGACAATTGTTTGTCCTTCAAACCAAGATAATTCCAGATTTGAAGAAGCGAAAAGAATAGTGAAGATTCACGAAGAAGGAAGGGATGAGGAACTTCCTTATAAGGCTATGGAGCTTACAACAGTAGTTTCTGAAGCCGTGAGAATTGTTGAACTGGAAAACGGTCCCGAATATTATGAATTTACACTTTCTGCGATTAAAATAGGTGATATAGCGTTCGCTGGAATTCCATGTGAGCCTTTTACCGAAATTGCAAACAGAGTATATGAAGGTTCGCCTTTTGATACAACTATTTTCTGCTGTCTTACAAATGGCGGAGATTCATACATCCCCACAAGCCGTGCTTATGATGAAGGTGGATATGAATCAAGGTCGTCAAAGCTTAAAAAAGGTGTTGATGATATTGCTGTAAACGGTATGCTTGAACTTTTGAAAGAAGTCAAGGAGATGTAATATATTTTGATTTTTTACAAAAATAAGTCAAGATATTATACTGACAAATTAAAAAAACTGTTGTAAAATATTTATATACTTTAAAACGGAGGATATAAATATGAGTAAAGTTAAAGCAGGATTTGCAAGAGTTTGCATAACACCACCACTTGGAACCCCATTATCCGGGTATTTTGAACCTCGTTATGCAAGCGGGGTTCATGATGAATTGTATGCAACAGCAGTGGCATTTGAAGATGCAAACAACAATAAAGCTGTTATTATCACACTTGATTTATGTGGCTTGAAGAATCAGTGGTGGCTTGATGACTGCAAAAAAATGATTTCAAAATATTGCAGTATTCCCATTGAGTCAATTATCATCAACTGTTCACATACTCACACAGGTCCTATTGTTGGTTTTGATATTATATCAGGAGCAGAGAGTAACAAAGCGTACGATGAATTGTTGATGCAAAATATCAGAGATGCGGCTTATTTTGCCATTGATGATTTGAGTGATGCAAGATTTTTTGTTGCAGAAAATATTTGCAAAGATATTGCGTTTTGTCGTATTTTCAGAATGAAAGATGGAAGTGTGCGAACAAATCCCGGTGTTGGAAACCATGATATTCTTCATGCCATTGCAGAACCAAATGAAAAAGTAACACTTGTTAAAATAACACGTGAAGATGCAGAAGACATTTTTATTGTGAATTTCGGTGTTCACGCTGATACAATCGGTGGAGATATTTTGAGTGCTGATTTTCCCGGTGTGATGAAAGAAACTATTGAAAATGTTTTTAATGATACCGTGTGTCTGTTCCTTCAGGGATGTGAAGGCGATATAAACCATGTTGATGTTAGATGGGATTGGAAACGAAAGGGATTTTATCATGCCCAGCATATGGGGCGTGCTCTCGCAGGTGCGGTTTTGCAGGTGTGTGACAAGGCGGAAGAAGTTCCTGTTGAAAAAATTTCATTCGGAACTCAAAAAATTTATGTTCCCACAAATCAGGAAAATCACCGTTTAGATGAAGCAAGAAGAATTGTTGAACTTCACCGTGCCGAGCGTGATGATGAAATCGAGGATGATGGTGCAGGGGTAACAACAATTGTTGCGGAAGCTTTGCGTATTCTTGATTTGGAAAACGGTCCTGAAAAATTTGAGTTTAATATCTCAGCGATTCGAATTGGTAATATTGCAATAGCTGGTTTTCCCGGTGAACCCTTTGCTGAAATTGGAAAACGCACAATATCCGAATCACCTTTTGATACAACAATTGTTTGTGCATTGACTGATGGCGGAGAAATCTATTTTCCCACAACAGAGGTTATAGGTGCAGGAGGTTATGAAGCCAGAAGCTCGGTTGTCAGAGCGGGTGCGGATGATATTTTGGTTGACAGCATGGTCGAATTATTATATAATATAAAATAGTATTTATACATAAAGGAGAAAAGGATTTATGATTTCATGTACAGAATTTATCCCTGTTTACAGTGAACTTTTCAAGTATCTTGAAGAGGAAAAAGGCGGTCATGACGAGGTAGTGAGATATTGGGAATATATTTCCGATACATACGTTGCAGACCTTTTGGGAAAAGAAGTTGAAGGAAAGGGTCTTCGTGGTTGTTGGGCTTACTGGTCAAAATCACTCAATGAAGAAGCTTGTGATTTTAGAATGGAGCTTGATGAAAAGGAAGGAACCTTCAGTATTGATTTGAGAAAGTGCCCCTCAAGAGGTATGCTCAACTCACTTGAACATATGGAGCCCTATCATGACTACTGCGGTCACTGTGCACTTCTTTATGCAAGACAGTTGATAAAATATGGGATTTCAGTTGATGTGATTGATATGGATCATGTTGATGAAGCAAGATGTTATGAACGCTATAAGATTGATCCAAAGTTTATACCGGCAGATTGTAAGGGAGAAAAACTTGTTATGGATGTGAAGGCATCTGACAACGAATATTTCCATCGTGATTTTCACATTTCGGGCGAACGCGGACTCAGATATGTTGGTGAAAAATACGGAGATGATGCAGTTGTTGATTATCTCACGAGATTTGCAAAGGCATATTTTAGTCCTCTGGTAGCAAAAATTAAGGAAAATGGTCTTTCTGAAATGAAAGCACACATCGAAAATATTTATGCAATTGAAAAAGCACCTGACAATGTGAAGTGCACGCTCACAGACAATGAACTTCGTGTTGTTGTTTCTGAATGTCCGGGCGTGACATATATGAAGTCTGCCGGATATGAACCGTCACAGTGGTATATTGAAGACACCAGAACGGTAAATAGCGTTATTGCTAAAGAGAGCGGATATGATTTTGAGTTAATTTCATATAATGCTGAAAATGGTGCTGCAGAATATAGATTTTTCAAAAATTAAATCCATTGAGGGAGTGTCTTATCTTCTAAGATACTCCCTCAAACTATCTGGTTCTTTTTCAAATGTTGGG
>JAZNLK010000141.1:0-13919 GCA_045579055.1 Clostridia bacterium | reverse complement strand
GTGCAAAGCTATATGGAGATAATAATTGCTGATAAGGCGGGTTTTTGTTTTGGTGTTGACAGGGCTGTTAAAATCGCTTATGAGTCTGTGACACCGGAACGAAAAAATATTTTCACATACGGAATGCTGATTCACAACCGTGATGTCACGGAGGAACTCGAACAGTTGGGTGTTAAGTGTGCTGAATCTTTGGATGACATTCCTGAGGGGGCATCCGTAATAATCAGAGCTCACGGTATTTCGGAAGATGAATATAACGCTCTTGCCGAAAAGAATATTGAAATAATTGATGCAACCTGTCCTTTTGTGAAGAGGATTCATAATATCGTAGAAAAAGAATACGAAGCAGGCAGACAGATTGTTATTGCAGGCGACAAGAGTCATCCTGAGGTAAAGGGAATTAACGGGTGGTGCAAAAATTCAGCAATCATAATTGGAGCAGATGAAAAATATGATGAAATTTTGACAATTAATGCTGAAATTCCGATAAGTTTGGTGGCTCAAACCACCATGAGAAAAGAAAAAGTAAAAAAAATTGAAAAAACTTTAAAAAAACATTTTACAAATGTGGTTTTTTTTGATACAATATGTAGTGCGACCGAAGAAAGACAGCTTGCGGCTGAAAAACTTTCAAAGGAATGCGACGTTATGTTTGTCTTTGGCGGAAAGAACAGCTCGAACACGCAGAAGCTTTATGAAATTTGTCGTGAGGGTTGTGCTGAGACATACAAAGTTGAAAATGCAAAAGAATTAAATGAGCTTGCTCATTTGTTAAAAAAAAATAAAATATTAAAAAATGTAGGCATTACCGCCGGAGCATCAACTCCGGAAAAGGTAATCAAGGAGGCAAAATTAACCATGGCGGAAATCACAAATGAAATGAACTTTGCAGAGGCATTGGAAGAAACTTTAAAGCCCTTAACAACAGGCGATATTGTTAAAGGTGTAGTTATCGGAATTACCCCTACAGAGGTACAGGTGGACATTGACGGTAAGTATGACGGCGTTATCCCCGCAAACGAAATGACAAACGACACATCAGCAGACCTTAAGTCTTTGGTGAAGGTTGGCGATGAAGTTGACGTTTTTGTTGTTCACGTTAGCGACCGTGACGGTGTTGTTACTCTCTCAAAGAAGAAAATTGATGCGGAAAAAGGCTTGATGGAACTTCGTGCTGATTTTGAAAACGAAGCTATCCTCACCGGCAGAATCGTTGAAATCGTTAAGGGCGGTATTGTTACAATTGCAAAGGGAATCAGAGTATTCATCCCTGCGTCTGAAGCTGCTGAACGTTTCGTTGAAGACCTGGGCTCACTTCTTAACACCGAAGTTTCATTTAAAATTATAAAGATGGACAAAGACCGCAGAGGTCGTTTGAGAGTTGTTGGCTCAATCAAGACTGTTGCAAAAGAAATCAGTGCAAAGAAGGCTGAAGAATTCTGGGCTGCAGCTGAAGTTGACAAAAAGTATACAGGAACTGTTAAGTCACTGACAAAGTTCGGTGCATTCGTTGATCTTGGCGGTGTGGACGGACTTATCCATATTTCAGAACTCTCTGATAATCATATCAACCATCCTTCAGAAGTGGTTAAGGTTGGCGACTCTATTGATGTATATATCAAGGAAATGAACAAAGAAACAGGAAAGATTTCTTTGGTTAAGGAACTCGAAGCAGAAAAGAAAGCAAGAGAAGCAGCATTCTGGGCATCACTTGAAGTTGGCAAGTCATACAGCGGAAAGGTTAAGTCGCTCACAGCTTTTGGTGCATTTGTTGATCTTGGCGGTGTAGATGGTCTTGTTCACGTTTCAGAGCTTTCATGGAACAGAATCAAGCATCCGTCAGAAGTTGTAAGCGTTGGCGATACACTTGAAGTTTATATCAAGGATATTGATGTTGAAGCAAAGAAGATTTCTTTGGGACACAAGAAGGAAGAAGATAGTCCCTGGTATCAGGCAACAAAAGATCTTAAGGTTGGCGACAACATCAAGTGTAAGGTTGTTCGCATTCTTCCCTTCGGTGCATTTGCAGAAGTTGCTCCTTTTGTTGACGGTCTTATCCACATTTCACAGATTGCAAATACAAGAATCGAGAAACCTTCGGATGTTCTGAATATTGGTGAAGAAGTTGAAGTTCAGGTTACTGAAATCAACAACGAAACAAAGCAGATTGGTCTTTCAAGAAAAGTTCTTCTTCCTGACTACGCTCCGGAAGCTGAAAAGGCAGAGGAAGTTGAAGAAGCTGTTTCAGACGAATCATACACAGAAGAAGGCTCATTCACTTTGGGTGACATTCTGGATGCTGAATAATTAGAGATTTTTGTACTAAGGCGGTTAGTTTTAACCGCCTTAGTTACTTATAAAAGCCTTTTCGAACAGTCTTTTGAATAATCAGGAGAGGAATGTGTTTTATGAATCTGTCAGAATATAAAAAAACTTTAAAAGGGAAGAAAATTTCAGTTATCGGAGTGGGCGTAAGCAACATTCCGTTAATCAGGTTCCTTTGCCAAAACGGAGCGGAGGTGACGGCTCACGACAAAAAAAGTCCGGAGGCGTTGGGGGATAAATTCACCGAATTAAGTGCTATTGGTGTTAAGTTCGTTTTGGGTGAGGAGTATCTTGGCAACATACCCACAGGAACAGAAGTGATTTTCAAAACACCGGGTCTTCGGGGTGATGTTCCTGAACTTCAGAAAGCACGTGAAATGGGTGTTGAAGTAACTTCTGAAATGGAGCTGTTTTTTGAGCTGTGTCCTTGTGAGATTATTGCGGTGACAGGAAGTGACGGAAAGACCACCACCACGACTCTTATTGGTGAAATATTGAAAAAAGAAGGCTACACCTGCCATATTGGTGGCAACATCGGAAAGCCGCTGGTGGCTGAGCTTGAAACAATAAAGCCTGAACACAAAGCTGTTCTTGAATTATCTAGTTTTCAACTTTTTTCAATGAAAAGAAGTCCCAAAGTTGCTGTTTTGACAAATGTGACACCAAACCATCTTGACTGGCACAAGGACTTTGAGGAGTATATTGAAGCCAAAAAGAACATAATGAAGTATCAGACCGAACAGGATGTTCTTGTGACAAATTCGGCAAACGAGATAACCGAAAAGATTGGCAGAGAAGCCAAGGGCGAATGGCGATGTTTTTCGTCCAAGGGCGATGCTCTTGTGTATTTGGAGGACGACTGTATTTATTATGGGGAAGAAAAAATCATAAATACTAAGGATATTGTGATTCCCGGCATACACAATGTAGAAAACTATATGGCAGCAATTGCCGCAACCCGTGATTATGTTTCGAAAGCAACCGTGGAATATGTTGCAAAGAATTTTGGCGGTGTTGCACATCGAATTGAACTTGTGCGTGAATTGAATGGTGTGAAGTATTATAATGACTCAATTGCAAGCAGTCCTGCCAGAACCACAGCCGGTCTCAACTCGTTCAATCAGAAGGTTATACTTATTGCAGGCGGATATGATAAAAAGATTCCTTTTGATGAATTTGGCTCTGTTGTGAATGAACACGTAAAAAAGCTTGTTCTGGTGGGGGTAACATCTGAGAAGATTGAATCTGCGGTCAAAGCTGCACCGAATTATGAAGGGATTGAAATTTTCAGAGAAACAGAATTTGAAGCGGCGGTGAAAACTGCCAAAGGCTGTGCGGAGGAAGGGGATATTGTTATTTTGTCACCTGCCTGTGCAAGCTTCGATTTGTTTGATAATTTTGAAGAAAGAGGAAATACCTTCAAGAAAATAGTAAATAGTTTTTAGTTAAAGGCACGGTTGCGCAAACCGTGCCTTTAACTGTTAATCATTATTAACATTATTTTTTTTGAATTCAATTGTAATTCTTGTGCCTTCGCCCACGGTGCTTTCAAGGGTGATTTCGGCATTATGATATGCGGCTCCGTGCTTGACGATAGAAAGTCCGAGACCGGTACCGCCAAGATGCTTTGAATGACTTTTGTCCACACGGTAAAATCTTTCGAAAACACGGCTTTGCTCGGATGAGGGAATTCCTATACCCGTGTCTCGGACAGTCAGGTAAGTCTTGCCGTCATCACAGTCACTGACGATTACATCCACCGTGCCACCGTCTTTGTTGTACTTTATTGCGTTATCACAAAGATTGTATATCATTTCGTCAAGAATCTTTCGCGTTCCCGGAATTTCGGTTCTGTCGCCAATGAGCCTGAATTTAATGCCTCGTTTATCAGCGACAGGAGAAAGACGCTTTATTATCTCTTCAGCCAATCCGTGGAGTTCAACATTCTCAGTTCTTTCTCCCAGTGTTCCTTCGTCCAGTTCTGAGATTTTTATGATATCTGTGACCAATGTTATAAGTCTTTGTGCTTCATCGTATATTGAAACCGAAAAATCCTTTACTGTTTCATCGGGAGTGCCGCCTTCTTTCATTATTTCGGCAAATCCTGAAATTGATGTGAGCGGTGTTTTCAGCTCGTGAGATACATTTGATGTGAATTCTCGTCGCAATTGTTCGCGTTTTGCACTTTCGGTGACGTCGATGATAACAATAACCGCACCCAGTATTTTTTTTCCTTCAAACACAGGGCTGGCAATCCATCTGTATTTTTGAACATCAACATCAATATCGTTTTCGGTTTTCTCGCCACCAAGAGTTTTGTCTATAATGCTTTTGAAGTTACAGGAGTCTTCAAGGTTGAGAATATTAATCTGTCCGGCGTCTTCAATATCAAGAAAACGTAATGCAGCATTGTTGCAGGTTAATACATTTCCTTGTGTGTCAATTACCAAAAAGCCTTCATTCATATTTTCGGTAATTAGTCTGAACTCCTCTTGCTTTTGTCTTGCTTCTTTTATTTGACGGTCGATGGTGTGCTTCTGTGCCGTGATTTTTCGAAGAAGTGGCGTCAGTTCCTCATATACTTCGTTTTTTGACGGATTGTCAAGATTAAGCTCGTTTATTGGTTTCACAATAGACTTTGACAGCTTGTATGAGAGATAAAAGGAAATACCCATTATAATCAAAATAATAATAATTAGTGGCTGCATAAGTCCCAAAAGAATCGTCAGCATCGAATTTTGTGTGGTTGATACTCGCAGAATTTTCCCGTCTTCAAGGCGAACTGCATAGTAAATAACCTTCTCTGTAAGTGTGCTTGAATACCTTTCGCCGGCACCGCTTCCGGTTTCCTTGGCTTCCTTGATTTCCTTGCGGTCAAGGTGGTTGTCAAGCTTGTCCACAGATACCGAAGTGTCGGCGATAACTGTGCCGTCAGCATCAACCAAGGTTATTCGTTTGTCACTTCCCTTGAAATTGTCGATGAATGAAACACCTTCATTCTGCACTGCGTAAGATATATATTTGGTTTCATTTGTTAGTTCGGACATAAGCCGACCTTCGAAATATTCAAAAAGAATCCCGAATATAAGTATAAAACTGACAAAGAGAACAATAAGTGAGGTTAAAAAGCTTGAGCGGAATATTTTCGTGTTCATTCCGGATTTCCTCCGATTTTGTAGCCTATGTTCTTTACTGTATGGATGTATTCTCCTGCATCTTCAAGTTTTACTCGGAGTTTTCGGATATGGACATCCAAGGTTCTGGATTCGTCGTAAAATTCTCCCCAGACTTTGGATAAAAGCTCTTCACGCTTGACCACACTACCGTTTGCCCGGAGAAGCATCAGGAGCAGGGAATATTCTTTGAATGAAAGGTTGATTTCTTTGCCTGAAACTTCAACAATATGCTTGTCGGGATTTAAATATAGTTTACCCAGCTTGAAGTCTGAAGAATCGGCTGTTTTTTCATAGCGTCTCAGAACCGCTCTCACTCGGGATGCCAGTTCGGTCATTCCGAAAGGCTTTGCGATGTAATCGTCCGCACCCATATCAAGACCTGTAACCTTATCAAACTCGCCGGACTTTGCGGTGAGCATTATTACCGGGATATTCTTTGTCTTTTCATTATTCTGCAGTTTCTCAAGAATCTGCAAGCCATCTTCTTCCGGAAGCATTATATCAAGCAAAAACAATTTTGGCACGTCCGTTTTTAGTTCATTCCACAGCTGACTGGGGAGTGAAAATCCTTTCACTGTGTATCCTTCTTTCGAAAGTGCATAACATACCAGCTTTCGTATGTTATCATCATCTTCAACAAAATATATCATTTGCTTCACCTCCTGCAAAACTATTGTAACACAAAATGAAATATTTGTGAACCACCTTTTATGTTAAATGTATGTAAACAAAAAAATGATGCAAAATCTTTCTTATGATGGAGAAACTATATTGAATATAGGAGGTTATTTAATGTTAATTCTGTGTTAACCTTGGGTTAAACCTTGGAAACTTTTATTGTTTTTTGACTTTTATTGTGTTATATTTTGATTGTATTTAAGAGAAAATATATTCAGAAAGAAGATGGGAAAATGGATGTTTTCAGTGTGTTGGAATTGATTGGAGGTTTGTGTCTGTTTCTGTTTGGTATGGACACTATGGGTTCTGCTCTTGAAAGAAGAGCGGGTGGAAGCCTCCAAAGCCTTTTAGGTAAATTGACAACCGGCAAGCTTGCGGGACTACTTACGGGTATTGGTGTGACAGCTGTAATTCAGAGTTCGTCTGCCACGACGGTTATGGTTGTGGGTTTTGTTAACTCCGGGCTGATGACCTTGAAGCAGGCAATCAATGTTATTATGGGTGCCAACATCGGCACAACCGTTACGGCGTGGATTCTCAGCCTTGGGGGTATTGAAGGCAGCAACTTCTTTGTTCAGATGCTCAAGCCTATGTCTTTCACACCAATTCTTGCGTTGATTGGCATAATATTCTTTATGTTTTTGAAGAATGGCAAGAAGAAGGATACGGGTACTATACTACTTGGTTTTGCGGTACTTATGTTCGGTATGGATATTATGTCAGGAGCGGTGAAAGGACTGAAAGACGAAGCTTGGTTTACCAACCTTTTCCTTCTGTTTGAGAATCCTGTTCTGGGGGTTTTGGCAGGTGCCTTTTTGACTGCGGTAATTCAATCCAGTTCGGCATCGGTTGGTATTCTCCAGGCTCTTTCGGCAACCGGTGCGGTAAGCCTTGGTGCTGCAGTTCCCATTATTATGGGTCAAAATATCGGTACTTGTATCACCGCAATACTTTCGTCTTTTGGAACAAACCGAAATGCAAAACGTGCGGCATTGGTACATTTGTCATTTAACATTATCGGTACAATAATATGTCTGACAGTATTCACGATTGTCAATGCGATTTTTGAGCCGGCAATACTAGAATCCTCGGCAAATGTGGCAAGTATCGCAGTTTGTCACTCTATATTCAACATTGCCTGCACCGCAATTCTGTTACCTATGTCGGGTCTGCTTGAAAAACTGGCATATGTGCTTGTTCCTGAAACCAAGAAGCCTGATGTTGTAACAGAACTGGACGAAAGACTTCTTGCCACACCTTCAATTGCACTTGAAAGATGCGGCGAGTTGGCAGAAGATATGGCTAAAGGTGCAATTTCTGCTCTCAGAGATAGTCTTGTTTGCCTGAATGAGTATTCTCCCGAACTTGCGGAAAAGATAAGGGCTATGGAGGAAAAAACAGACCATTATGAAGATATAATAGGAACATATCTTGTGAAGCTCAGTGCACATCAAATTAGTGACCGTGACAGTGCAGAAGCTGCAAAACTATTGAAGATTATAGGTGACCTTGAACGTATTTCAGACCATGCGGTGAGTGTTGTCAAGGCAAGTGAAGAAATGAAGGAAAAAGAGCTTCGATTTTCGCATGAAGCCATTGCTGAACTGGATAATCTTTGTAATGCTGTGGATGAAATTCTCGGATATACTCTTGATGCCTTTGAGAATAATAATATTGGTGCCGCACATACTGTTGAACCGCTTGAACAGATTATTGACGTGCTCAAGGAAAAACTACGCAGCGGTCACATTAAAAGACTTCAGCAGGGGGCTTGCAGTATTGAAACGGGGTTTGTCTGGTCAGATATCCTCACCAACCTTGCAAGAACTTCGGATCATTGTTCAAACATTGCAGGATGTATCATTGATGCGGGAAAAGACAATCTCAATCTTCACGAATCGCTTCGTGCAATGAAGGCTGATGACCCTGAATTCAAGGCGAAATATGAGGAATTTAAAGTGAAATATCTTACACAAGTATAATAAAGCAAAAAGGTGTGCCTTTGGACACACCTTTTTGAGTTATATTAACCTTTTATGATCTCAATCAGTTCTTCAACCGAAAGGGAAACAATCTTTTCGCCAAACTCTATTGACATATCCTTTGCGGATTCGGTGAACCATTCCTTTGCATCAGGGATGCGTTCTTCCTTGACAGCTTCGGGGCAAAGATACTTAAGTATTGAACATTCAGACTTTCCTGCATGGTCTCCGGGGAACTCAGCATTTACTTTTGGTGCATGACCGTGAAGTGTTTTGAACCAGTTCCACGGATTGTCTGTGGAGTCAAGAGTATCATAAAATTCTTTTGTGTCGTTGTTGCCCCACCAACCCTTACCGCGAACATCTTCAAGATATTCAAAAACCAACTTTCTTGCGGCTTTCATGCAGGCAAGCTCCATGGGATTGTAGTCTTCGGTCTGGTGAGAGATAACCATATATATGTTCCTCCAACCACTATAAATCAGTGATTTGAGAATTGAATACATATATGCTTCAAAAGTGTCACAATCCACGTGAATAGTGTTTTTTTCGGGTCCTGCAACGGCATAACTTGCAACACCGTACCAGATTGGAGGAAGAACAACCGCATCTATTTTTTCGGCGATTTTGTCGATTATGCCTATTGAAACGAGACTGTCACAGCCATAAGCGCAATGCTCACTGTGGTATTCCATCGTTCCAACGGGAATAAGAACAGGAAGTTTGTCTGCTTTTGCTTTTTCGATTTCTTTGGGAAATCCCATTGCCATATCTATTTTCATTTCTATGCTCCTTCTCCTTAAAGTTTTGATTTTGTTCTATAAAGAGGCAATCTGTGGTTTAATTCAATGTCAAGTTGTTTCAGCTTCCATCTAAGAGCAGACTCGTCAGTAGTGTATTCCATACTTGGCTCCCAGCCGAGACGTGAATCTAACTGAACCAGCGGGATTGTTGCTTTTACATTTTCTTTTTCATCCAAAAGTATTTTTTCAATTCCGTCAAGAAGAGTCTTTGCATCATCCTTTGTTTCCACAATGTCAAGCTTACTCCTTAATATAAAAAGATTTTTTGCATTCAGAACGGTAAGTGTAGTGCGATACATAAACCAACCAATATTGATGAGCTTTTGGAGAGCATCGTTTGGATTTTTGATGGTTTCCAGAACCTTTACACCCTCAAGAAGCATATCACGCATAATCAAAAACTCTTTGATGTGGTTATACATACGGATACCGGGCAGAGAAGTGTAATTATTCTCATAGCGTGGAATATATTTGTTGAAGTATATATGGTTTCCGAATATTGCATGTTTGGGTGATGGATATTTACCGTCATCAGGATGTCCGCCTGCCCAACCGCTGTATGTCCACAGTGGGTACGAAGGACCTACGCGAAAGGCACCATATTGGTCTTCGTTTGTGGGGACATAATGTGTGATTGCCTCACTCCAGATATGCATTGCCTTGTCAACGGCTTCAATGTTCTCTTCACCGTAGTCACGGATAAGAAGGTCACGGACAATTTCTGTGGGTTCCTTTCCGTTGGTGAAAAACATCTGTTTTTCGAGGTCAACAATGAAGGATGGATGAAAGCCGTAATGGATATTTTCAAGAACCCCACACATACCCCACTTATAATGTGCGTCAACAGTCTTTTCGTAGCGTTTTATCCACTGGTAGGGCATCGGTTCATAAGGGATAACACCGAAGTCCCATGTTCTTCCGGATGTTTCGCAATTGCCGTAAAGACGGAGACCAAGCTCCTTTGCGACTTCTGCCTCGGAAGAAAAATATTCACTTGGACCAATGTAGCTCAGGGAATAGTCTGCAACCTGATCCTTAACCTCACCGAAGTCAAGGCGTCCGAAAATATCCCATGCGGGCATGATGCTCACATCCTTTGGCATATTTCGAAGCAACTCAAGTCGAGGCTCAGCAGCAACACCGCCCCAGTTGTAAGTGCTGAAGGTAATATCAACATCCGGACGATATTTGCTTGCACATTTTTTTATAAGTTCTGTCCATGCAGGATAGTCTTTGCATGGCCACCAGCCGGGATTTGGTTTTGTTTTGGGAAGGTTGTCCTTCGTAGCTCGTTCTTCGGGCGTCAGAGCGTTGGTGTCGTGACTGTGGAACTGCTGTGCTTCTCCGCTGAGGGAAAGACCTTTAAGCTTAGGACACTTTGAAAATAAACTTCCGTAAAGATTGTCATAGAATTCCTCTGCACCTTGATCTTCGGGATGCTTGTTGTGAGGAAGGTATGATTCAAGATAAACGTCAATGCCGTACTTCTCGGCTCTGTCGCAAAGAAGGGGAAGGTCATAGTGATCGTCATTTAAATCTTTTTCCAAATCCTTTGCCCATACACAAATACAGTCCATACCATAGTGAGCAATAAGTGAAAGCATCTCGTCGGTATACATCATATATCCCATTGGTGACTGGGTAAAACGGCGTTCAAAAACTGCTTTTCGTTTTATGATGCCAAACTCAACAAAAGGAGCTTTCCTCATATTCATAATGTCCTCAAGGGCATAAAGTGCCTGAGCCACGCCTTTGTCGTGCCAGCCTTCAATCAGGATTCCGTCAGCGGATGTTGTTATGCGGTAACCCATATATCCGCTTGCATCTTCGATGTTTTCGTTTATGCACAGCGTGATGAGCTGACAGCCGTCGATTGCTTTTTTAGAAATTGATGCGGCTACGTTCATTGAGATATCAAGATAATCCGCAAAATCCTTTGCGGCGGTAGTGACAACAATATTTGCATTTTCGGGAAGAACAATACACAATCCGTCTTTGAGAACCAATTCGTTTTCATTGGAAACGAGATTTACATTACGTCGGTTTGGCTTATGAACCTGCATAAGTTCTTTGCGAAAATCATAATTTTTTTCAGGTTTTAGCATAGATTTTCTCCTTTGCTTAAAAAATATTGACAATTGAATTATACATCTGCTATAATTCAATTTAAATACAGATAATTATCTTTAAGTTGTCAAAAATTAGCGGAGGTGGATGATGAGTCTGTCTGATAATATTTTTGCATCAAATCTCAATGCAGTATGTCACGTGGGCGGGTTTTATTCCATAAAAAAATCTGTGAATTGGAAAATGGGGTTGTCATTTTTCGGTCAGAATAAGTTCTATTACATAAAAAAAGGATATTGTAAAATTACCATAAACGGAAAAACGTATGACGGTATTCCCGGCAGATGGTTTTTGATTCCTGCAGGAGTTCCTCATTCCTATGCCAATGACAATACAAAAACTTTCAGCAAGCATTGGATGCACTTTGATGTTTATCCTGACAATCTGAACTTCTTTGAAAGAATGAAATTGCCGTATTATGTTGATGTTCCTGCAAAGACAAATGTGGACAAGCTGTTTAAAGGGTACTTTGAAAATACCGGGGAAGACAAGATAACTTCTGTGTTCAAAGCAAAGGCTGTACTTTTGGAGCTTATTGCCGAATATATAAGACTTGCGGCACCTGATTCAAAAATGCAGATGGTACAGGATGCTATGGTGAGACAAGTGACCGAGTACGTTGAGAATAATTTGGAACGGAGTATTTCCGTGGAGGAGCTTGCACAGGTTTGTCACATTCATCTCACTCATTTTATAAGGTCATTCAAAAAGAAAACAGGTGAGACCCCTGCAAAATATATACAGATACGGAAAATGGAAATTGCAAAACGTTTAATTGAAGAAACCGACCTCCCGATGAGTGAAATTATGAGTCGTGTGGGGATAATTGATGCGGCACAGTTTTCAAAAAAATTCCGTAGCTTTTATGGTAACTCGCCAAGGGCGTACAGAAAAGACATTCAGGGAATGAACACAACATTCAAAAAATAAAGGAGGAGAAAAATATGCGTATAAATTTGAAAAAGACATTCTTCGGGGACAGAGAATTTGTCATTGCTGAAACGGAAAAGATGAAGGCGACAGCATTTAGATATTCAACCGGAATTGAGGCACTCAAAATTGAAAACAGCAAAGGATACATAATTGTTTTGCCTTTCCGCGGACAACAGATTTGGAGAGCTAACTTTCTTGGAAGAGAACTTGTTATGAAGACGAGCTTCTCAGAACCCACAACCTCGGATATATATCTTCAAACGTATGGTGGATTTCTGCTCCATTGCGGTGCAACGGCAATGGGTGGACCGGGTGAGGGTGACACCCATCCCCAGCACGGTGAGCTTCCCAATATAGATTACAATTCTGCTTATCTTGAATGCGGAGAAGATTATATGGCTCTTGGCGGATGCGTTGAATACAATGTTTCCTTTGTGAAGCACTATGCATTTTCGCCTGTGTGCAGACTTGATGCGGATTCCACGGTGATAAAGGTCGATGCAGTTCTTGAAAATAAGCGCCACAGACCAATGGAATATATGTATCTTTGTCATATAAATTTCAATACTTTGGAACATTCAGAGCTTATGTACAGTGCTGATTATAAAAATGTGACAGTTCACAAAGGGGCATGGGCGGATACTCCTGAAAAGCAAGCGGAAAAACTGCTGGAATTTCAGGATAAACTGGAAAAAAATCCTGAGCTCCATCACAAAACAGGGGTTGAAGGCGAAACCTATGACCCGGAAATTACGTTTACAATCAAGGATTATCGTGCTGATGAAAATGGTTGGGGTCACACCATTCAGTATTCTTCGGAAGGTGCATATTATGCGGCACATCGGATTGATACAATGCCTTATGTAATTCGTTGGATTGCAAGGTCGGAGGATGAGGATGCAACAGCCATGGCACTCC
The DNA here is from genome assembly GCA_045579055.1 of Clostridia bacterium. Lineage (GTDB taxonomy): Bacteria > Bacillota > Clostridia > Monoglobales > Monoglobaceae > SIG440. Next base: position 977 of record JAZNLK010000141.1, on the reverse strand, counting down.
CCGCAACAGCAGAGCATTTTGGCTATAATTATGCAAAAGAACATAACCAGATGAAAATTCTTGAGCCTATGGAAAGTGTGAAGTTTTCGGTTGAAGTTGGCTGGCTGAATAAAGAGGAAGCCGACAAAATGAAGGACAAAATAGAAGAACTAAAGAAGTGACAAAAGAGCGCGGTCAACGTGAACATGATATATGTGGGAGCAATATTATTTCAGCAACAGCTTCAAGGGTTAATTATTAGCGTTTTTTATGAATAATCAGATGAAGTTTGTGGCATACTAAGGAATATTTAGAAAAAAAGAATAATTTTTTTAAAAAAGGTATTGACAAACCCGAAAGTTGTTGCTATAATAATTTAGTCGGTCGGGAACGATACGGCGAAACACCATATGCGGGTGTAGTTCAATGGTAGAATCTCAGCCTTCCAAGCTGATTGCGTGGGTTCGATTCCCATCACCCGCTCCAGCAAGATTTGCGCCTGTAGCTCAGCTGGATAGAGCAATTGCCTTCTAAGCAATGGGTCAGGAGTTCGAGTCTCTTCAGGCGCGCCACTTGCTTTTTTTTATGTGGTGGGTATAGCTCAGTTGGTTAGTGCGCCAGATTGTGGCTCTGGAGGCCGACGGTTCGAATCCGTCTATCCACCCCACCAATTTTCAAGTTGGCAGCGGACAGGTTTCCAAGGCGATAGATACTGGGCTGTAGCCAAGTCGGTAAGGCACCAGACTTTGACTCTGGCATTTCGTAGGTTCGAGTCCTGCCAGCCCAGCCAAACTTTTTAAAACTTAATATGGTCCATTAGCTCAGTTGGCAGAGCACTTGACTTTTAATCAAGGTGCCCCGCGTTCGAATCGCGGATGGATCACCAAAAAAAGAGAGCAATATAGATGCAGTCTATATTGCTCTCTTTTTATTCAGTGTTTATGCGGGTTTCAACGATTTTGATGTTATAAAGCAGAAAGTATTTTTGACTTACGAAT
>JAZNLK010000140.1:0-29102 GCA_045579055.1 Clostridia bacterium | reverse complement strand
GCACTTGTGCGTAGCTAGTAGAGAGTAGGGCTTTGCCCGAAAATGAAAAACCACCCGCTGTGCGGGTGGATGTTTATTAATCTTTTTTTAATCTTTGAACCAATGTTTCATCCGGGTCGACATAGACTGTGTAATTTGTATCATAAATAACAAAACCGGGGTTTGAACCATTGGGTTTTCGAATATTCTTTATGAGAGTATAGTCAACACCAACGCCCTTTGAGTTTTGTGCTTTGCTGAAGTATGCCGCTATTTGTGCCGCTTCAACAAGTGTGTTGTCGGGAACTTCGCCTGTGCCGTTGGTTCGTATCAGAACATGAGAACCGGGAATGTTTTTTGTGTGAAGCCACATATCTGTTGAAAATGCCATCCGAATTGTCAGCTCATCGTTTTGCTTGTTGTTTCTGCCAACGAGAATTGTATATCCGTCAGAGGAAAGAAATTCAAGAGGCTTCGACTTTTTCAGAGATTTTTTCTTTTTGGGGTTTCCTGAAGAAATGTATCCTTGTTCGCTTAATTCCTCACGGATTTCAGCTATATCGTTATATGTGGATGCTCTTGTAATTGAGTCAAGAACAGTTTCCAGATATTCGAGTTCAGTTTCAGCCTCAGTCAGCTGTTGTATTGAATGTTCCTCGGCTGTCTTTGATTTTGTATAAAGCTTGTAATATCTTTGAGCATTTCCGGATGGCGAAAGCTCGGGTTTAAGGGAAATGGTCTTATCCTCCATATTTTCGGAATAAAAGTTCTGCACTGTTATTTCTGATGCACCTGATTCTATACGGTATAGATTTGCGGTGAGCAAATCGCCACAAATCTTATACTTTTCACGTTCTTTTGATTTTTCGAGAATTTCACGATGTATTGCAATTTTTTTTCGGCAACGGTCGATATTGTTATTGACGGTTTTTACGGTGCCGGCTGCTTTTTGGGTTAATCGTTCATGCAAATCGCGGGAGAGAAAAAACTCTTCAACGGCATAACTGAGACTTTCGGCAGGGGTGACAACATTCAACCCGTTATACTGTGTCAGATTGACGCAAGAGAACGCAGTTGGCTTTCCGCCGTCCTTTTCTTTTACAACAGAAGGAGTTTCTTTGCCTTTGATGATGGATGAGATGAAGGCCGTTGTGTGTTTTGCAAAATCTTCGGGGTTTATATCGCACGCAAATACCTTTGTATCTCCGCTGTGTCGGAACACTATTTCCCGGGCTAACAGAGGGCTCATTCCAATTAATTCGCTAACCAGGAATTTGTCCATAAGACAGTCAGGGTTGAGGTGTCGGATTCTGTCGGCGAGGTCTGCTTCAAGAAGTGTATTAGGTTCCTGCTTGTCCTGCTTGGGCGGAAATTCATAAAACAATCCGGGCAGAACCTGACGTACTGCGCTTGTGGTGAAATCAACGTGTTTGATGCTGTCAATAATTTTATTGTCGTTCTGAGTGAGTATAATGTTGCTGTGTTTGCCCATAATCTCTATAATCAGACTTTTGCCGGTGAGGTCTCCCATTTCTGTGTAACATTCAATGTCAATCTTCACAATTCGGTCAAAGCCGTGCTGTGTGATGTCTGTAATTTTTCCTCCGGTCAAATGCTTCCTCAGAATCATACAAAAGAGAGGTGCGTTTATGGGGTTTTGCCGTGAAACATCCGACAGATGCAGTCTTGGGTTAGAGGTGGCCGCAGACATAAGAAGGCGGAATGTTCCGTCGTGTGTTCGGACTGAAACCGTGATTTCGTCCTTTTCCGGTTGATAAATTTTGTCAATCTTACCTGACAAAAGCGTGTTTTTCAGTTCTCGCACAATATTGTGAGTAACAAATCCGTCAAAAGCCATAGTTATTTCCTTTGCGTTTATGATGATTTTTTTATATATTTGAATATTATACACTAAAACTAAAAAAATTTCAAATATTATTTGATTTTTTTAAATTTATATGTTATAATATACGCAGTATTGCTGAAAGTCTGTATTTTTCGGATTTGAGGCACAGGAGGTAAGTGTTATGCTCAAAAGTATGACAGGGTTCGGCAGAGCCGAAAAAACCATTGATCAGTTTAATGTAAAGGTTAATTTAAAGTCGGTCAATCACAGATATCTTGACCTTGCAATCAGGGTTCCGAAGTATTATTATTTTGTTGAGGATAAGATTCGACAAACAGCTTCAAAGTATATTTCACGCGGAAAAGTTGAAGTTTATGTTTCGGTTGAACGTATCGAAGGCAGTGATAAGAGTATTACACTTGATCGTGATGTTGCTGAAAATTACATCAAAGCTCTGAAGGCTATTTCTGAATTTGGGATTGAGGATGACGTGAAGATTTCAACCATCGCTCAATATCATGACATATTCAAGATAGAAACGGACGAAGCGGATGAAGAGTATATTACAAACATCATAACAGAAGTTTTTTCGGAAGCCGCAGAGGATTTTGTGAATACAAGAATTACCGAAGGCAGGAGTATGGAAGCGGACATCTGTTCGCATCTTGACAATCTTGAAACAAACCTTCGTGCTGTTGAAGAAAGATACCCTCAGATTGTTGCCGAATACCGTGCAAGACTTGAAAAGAAGATAAACGAAGTTCTTCAGGATGTCAATGTTGAAGAAACCAGAATTATCGCAGAAGCTGCAATATATGCAGAACGAACAGATATCGGCGAAGAAACTGTCAGACTTGCCAGCCACATAAATGAATTCCGCAAGGCAATCAAAACAGACCAGCCCATCGGTAAGAAGCTTGATTTTATGATTCAGGAAATGAATCGTGAAACGAACACTATGGGTTCTAAAGCCAATGATGTTGAAATTTCAAAAATCATTGTTGATATGAAATCTGAAATTGAAAAAATCAGGGAACAGATTCAGAATATTGAATAAATCCCGGATATAACGAGGGCGAGGTTTTTTTATGAAACTTATAAATATAGGATTTGGCAATTTGGTGTCCGGAGACAGAGTTGTGGCAATTGTCAGCCCTGAATCTGCACCAATAAAGCGTATTGTTCAGGATGCACGTGACAAGGGACTGCTGATTGATGCATCTTGTGGCAGACGTACCCGTGCGGTTATTATTACGGATAGTGACCATATAATTCTTTCGGCAATTCAGACCGAAACCATTGCGGGCAGAGCTGCTGTTAAGGAAGATATGACAGACAACAAGGATGAAGGAGAGATTGAAGTTGAAGAATAAAGGGATTCTTTACATTATCTCAGGCCCGTCAGGTGTTGGCAAAGGTACGATTTGTCGACAGTTGGTGGAGAGACGTGAAGACATTTCGGTTTCGGTATCAGCCACAACCCGTGCTCCGCGCGAAGAGGACGTGGACGGTGTGACATATTTTTTCAAGAGTATTGAAGAATTCGAAGCCATGGCAGGAGACGACAAGTTTCTTGAATGGGCAAAGTACGGAAAGAATTATTACGGAACGCCTGCTGACCCTGTGAACGAAAAACTTGAAAGAGGCGAAGATGTTATTCTTGAAATTGAAGTCCAAGGTGCAATGAAGGTTATGGAAAAGTGCCCTGATGCCGTTTCGATATTTATTGCTCCGCCAAGAGAGGAAGACCTTTATGAAAGGCTGAGAGGCAGAGGCAGTGAAACAGAGGAAGAAATTGAAACCCGTGTTAATGCTGCAAAAAGAGAAATGGAATACAGACAGAAGTATAAATATGTTGTTATAAATGATATTCTGGAAGATGCAATTGAAGAAATAGAAAACATAATGAAAAACGAAAAGGAGACGATATAAAATGATGATTTATCCACCCATTACTGAACTTGTTAAGAAGACAGGAAGCCGTTATGCACTTGTTATTGAAACAGCAAAGAGAACAAGACAGCTTGTGAACGGTGCACCCAAATTATCTGATGTTGAAACATCCAAGGATGTTACTGTTGCGGTTAACGAGATTTACGAAGGTAAAATTGAAGCGGTTGAGCCTGCAGAAATCTCTCATATTGAAGAAACTGTTTCTGAAGAAGCCGTTGAACTTTAAAAATAAAACGGGACCGCTTGGCGTTTGAAGTGGTCCTTTTGCTTATTTTATGATGTGTATGGAACAAAGAGGCCACACCGCTGGCTGAGCTAGTGGTGTAGCATAAACCTATGAAAACACAGTTTTCATAGAACGACATTTTTACCTGAGAGGATTCTATGGTTGCACAGGTGGTTTTAAACAATAAAGAACAGAATATTGACAGAGTTTTTGATTATTCCGTCCCTGAAGCCTTGAAAGAAAAGGCACTTGTCGGGATGCGGGTTTCTGTTCCTTTTGGTTGGGGAAACCGCAAGGTTGAAGGAATTATTATTGGTATTTCCGAGACCAGCGATTATGAAAAACTCAAGCCTATCGGTGCTTTGATTGGAAAGGAACCGGTTTGCTCTCCCTGGATTCTGGAACTTTGCCTGTGGGTCAGCAGAAAGTATTTCTGTTCGTTGTACCAGGCAATAAGACTTGCGACACCTCCCGGACTTAGTGCAGGTGTGAAAGAAAAAAGCATAAGAACCGCAAGTTTGAAATTGGGTAGAGAAGCGGCATTCGGGATTGCTGAGGCACTTCGTGAAAAGGGTGCTGTTGCTCAGGCAAGGGTTCTTGAAGCCTTGCTTATGACTGAAAGTATTCCGCTTGCAAAACTGGTCAGAGAAAAAGGTGGGTCATATGATGCCATAAAGGCTCTGGAGGAAAAAGGATATATCGAAACCGATTCTGAAAGAATAGAGCGTGCGGCATACGACGAGGCAAAGTATGAAAAATCAGTTGCTTATGAGCCGACAGCGGAACAAAAGAAAGTTATAGATTATTTATACGATAAGATAGACAAAGGCAGGAAGGAAAAAATTCTTCTCAGAGGTGTTACCGGCAGTGGAAAGACGGAAGTTTTTCTGCAGGCCATTGAGAGAGTGATAGAGGCGGGGAAAAATGCCATTATGCTTGTCCCTGAAATTTCGCTCACTCCCCAAATGGTTCAGCGATTCGTTTCCCGTTTTGGAAATCTTGTTGCAGTTATGCACAGTGCTCTTTCCAACGGTGAACGGTTTGACCAATGGAGCAAGATAAGAAACGGCGAAGTGAAGGTTGTTGTTGGTGCAAGATCTGCAATTTTTGCTCCGTTCAGAAACGTCGGAATAATTATTCTTGATGAAGAGCACGAAAACAGCTACAAGTCCGAAACAAGTCCGCGTTATCACGCAGCTGAGGTTGCTGAGAAACGTGCGGACGATGAGCAATGTGTTTTGCTTTTGGCATCTGCAACACCGTCGGTTTCAGAGTTTTATGAGGCAAAACAGGGAAAATATACTCTGTTTGAAATGACAAAACGGTATAACGAGGGTGCAATGCCTGAGGTTAATATTGTTGATATGCGTGGTGAGCTGTTTCAGAACAAGAATCGTTCTCCCATAAGCATAAAACTTCAAAATGAGATTCAAAAGAATCTTGATTGTGGACAAAAAACCATACTTTTCCTAAACCGAAGAGGCTATTCCACATTTGTGTCGTGTCGCGAATGCGGTGAGGTTATAAATTGCCCGGATTGCAGCATTGCTATGACATATCATAAGGGCAAAGACTTGTTGTCCTGCCATTATTGCGGTCACACCAGAAGGAATGTTACTGAGTGCCCGTCTTGCGGCTCGTCATATGTTAAATATTTCGGAACAGGAACGCAAAAAATAGAAGAAGAATTGGCAAGACTTTTTCCTGACGCAAAGGTTCTCAGAATGGATACGGACACAACTTCTCAAAAGGGCGGACACGAAAAAATTCTGGATGAGTTTTCAAAGGGTGATGCAGATATTTTGCTTGGCACGCAAATGGTAACCAAGGGTCTTGATTTCCACGATGTGACATTGGTGGGGGTTTTAGCCGCCGATACGTCTTTGGCTGTTGATGATTACCGGGCGAATGAACGTAGTTTTTCGTTGTTCACTCAGGTGTGCGGACGTGCCGGAAGAGGAATGTTGAAAGGTCGTGCGGTGATTCAGACATATCAGCCAAACAACTCGACTATACGGTTTTCAAAAGAGCATGATTATATTTCCTTTTATGAAAACGAGATAATTCAGAGAAAAAGGTTGAATTATCCGCCGTTTTGTGACATAATATGTATAATGGTTACAGGCGAAGATGAAGACTCGGTGAAAGCCGAGGCGGAAGACCTGGGAAAAGCTATTGAAAAAAATATGAGAACAGAAAAGAATATCTTTTCAAAAGTGGGTCCCGTACCCGCACCAATTGCAAAAATAAAGAGCAATTTCAGATACAGAATATTGCTTAAGTGCAAAGAGACACAGATGGCTCAGGGATTTCTACGAGGACTGTATGAGGAACACGAAAAAAAGAATTCCGCAGTATATCTCAGTATAGATATAAACCCGATAAATATGTACTAAGGAAGGTGAAGTATTATGGCAATCAGAAAGATTGTAACATATGGTGATGACGTTCTCACAAAAAAGTGCAGAACCGTTGAGAAATTTGATGAAAGATTGAATGAATTGGTAACAGACCTCTTTGAAACTCTTTATGAGTCGGGAGGTGCCGGTCTTGCAGCACCGCAGGTTGGTGTTTTGAGACGAGTTGCTGTTATTGATATTGATGAAAACCCAATTGAACTTATAAATCCTGAAATCATCAGCAAGGAAGGCTCGCAGACCGGTGCAGAGGGGTGTCTCAGCAATCCCGGAAAGTACGGAATAGTGACTCGCCCTATGAAAGTGACGGTCAGAGCTCAGGACAGATACGGTGAATGGCACGAATACACAGGTGAAGAGCTTCTCGCAAGGGCTTTTTGTCACGAAACCGAACATCTGGACGGAAAACTGTTTATGGATCTTGTTGAAGAATGGGTGGACATTGAACAGCAGCAGTAAGAATTGACAATTGAACCATCAGGAGATGAAATAATGAGAATTTTATTTATGGGAACCCCGGAGTTTGCTGTTCCGTGTCTGAATGCTTTGATTGATTCAGAACATCAGGTAGTTGGGGTTGTTACACAGCCGGATAAACCGGTTGGGAGGGGTCACAAACTGACGCCGCCTCCGGTGAAAAAGTGTGCGATGGAATATGGTGTTGAGGTTTTTCAGCCTGAAACACTCAAAAATTCTGCTTTTAGCGAAGAACTTGAAAGACTTAATCCGGAGCTTATCGTTGTTGTAGCATACGGAAAGATACTTCCGGAGTATATTTTGAATTATCCAAAGCACGGATGCATAAACATTCACGCATCGCTTCTTCCCAAGTATCGTGGAGCAGGCCCCATTCAATGGTCTGTTATAAATGGCGAGAAGAAGACAGGAATCACATCAATGAAGATGGAAAAGGGACTTGATACCGGCGATATGCTTCTTAGGTGCGAAACGGAAATCGGAGAGTATGAAACAGCTGATGAGCTTCACGACAGGTTGATGGTTATGGGTTCTGATTTGTTGATTGAGACGGTAAAAGCCTTGGAAGCCGGAACGTTGAAGCCGGAAAAACAAAACCATGAAGAATCAAGCTATGCTCCGATGATATCAAAAGAAACGGCAAAAATTGATTGGTCAAGAAGTGCGGAAGAAATTATCTGTTTGATTTACGGAATGAATTCGTGGCCTGTTGCACATACATTATATATGGGCGATGTTATGAAGGTCAGAAGAGCTGTCAAAGCAAATGGTGCAAAAGGAAGTTGCGGACAGATTATAAATGCTGATGAAAACGGAATTGAAGTTGTTTGCGGGGATGGAAAGTCGATTCTTATAACGGAAGTTCAGTTTCAGGGTTCAAAGGCAATGCAGGTCCGTGATTATCTGAATGGACACAGAATAACGGTCGGGGAAATCCTCGGTTAAAATATATTTAAGAAAGGTGTATAAAAATGTTTGGTTTAGGTTATTATTACGGAATTGATGTATTTTACATTATACTCGTTATGCCGGCGATGCTTTTTGCTATGTATGCACAAATGAAGGTTAATTCAACTTTCAATAAGTATAGGACAATTGGCAATCGTCAGGGCTTGACAGGTGCTCAGGTTGCTCGAAAAATACTTGATATGAACGGACTTCAGAATGTTCCGGTTGAGAGGGTTGAAGGAAACCTTACTGACCATTTTGACCCCAAAACTAATGTTGTCAGACTTTCTGATGCAACATATTCCAGCACTTCTGTTGCGGCAATCGGCGTTGCGGCACACGAAGTTGGTCATGCTGTACAGCATGCGGAGAGTTATGGTCCAATAAAGTTGAGAAATACGATTGTGCCCGTGGTTCAGATTGCATCGTATGCGGCTTGGCCTCTTGCTATTATTGGTTTGTTGATGGGGCATCCCAATCTTGCAACGGCAGGTATTATTATGTTTACGGTTGTTGTAGGATTCCAGCTCATAACTTTGCCCGTTGAGTTCAATGCGTCATCAAGAGCGATAAAAACACTTGAAGGTTATGGCATACTGGATGGGGAGGAAATTAATGCCTCAAGAAAGGTTCTTTCAGCGGCAGCAATGACTTATGTTGCATCTGCTGCTGTGGCTATTGCCAACCTGTTGAGACTTATTATTCTTGTTAACGGAAGAAGCAGAGATTAAACTTAGTTAGGCTGTGAAATTATGACCGCAAGAGAAATTGCGCTGAAGGCTTTATATAATATTGAAACGAAGGATACTTTCACAAATGCGGCTTTGAAAGAGGCTTTGGTTGAAGAATTATCTGTCAATGACCGAGGTCTGGTGACAGAAATAATCTACGGAGTTGTTCAGAACAAAACTGCAATAGATTATATTATTTCAAAGTATTCAAAAATTAAAATACGAAAAATGACTCCCTGGGTTCTGAATATTCTCAGAATGGGTATTTTTCAGATTTATTATATGGACAAGATTCCTCACAGTGCTGCTTGCAATGAGTCTGTGAAACTGGCAAACAAGTATTCTCACCGTGCCGGTTCGGGTTTTGTGAACGGCGTTTTGAGAGCTTTTGCAAGGGAAGCGGAGAATTTCCGATTCCCTTCTGAAGGCAATTCTGTTGAACTACTGTCGCTGAAATATTCTTATCCTGGCTGGATGGTAAAAAAATTGGTTGCCGAGTATGGCGAAGAACGTTGTGAACAGCTTTTTGCGGAAAACAGCAAGGCTCACGGAGTATATCTGAGAGCCAATTGCCTGAAAACTGACGCTGAACACTTGAAGATACGGCTGAAAGAAGAAGGCATACAGTGCGAAGATACATCTGTTCCCTTTTGCTTTAAGGCGAGCGGCAGAATTTCCGTTAATAAATCAGAGGCATACAAAAACGGTCTTTTTTCACTTCAAAATATTTCTTCACAGAAGGCAATTGAAGTTCTTGACCCAAAACCGGATGAATTGGTGGTTGATATGTGTGCGGCACCCGGCGGAAAGAGCTGTGCCATTGCTGAAAGAATGAAAAACCGCGGAAAGGTTATTTCCTTTGATATTTTTGAACACAAGGTTGAGCTTATAAAAAAATCTGCGGAGCGTTTGGGAATAACAATCATAGATGCAAAGCTCCATGATGCATCTGTTGTTTGTGAAGAACTGATTGGAGTTGCTGACAGAGTTCTGGCAGATGTGCCTTGTTCGGGCTTGGGAGTTATACATAAAAAGCCTGATGTCAAGTGGAACAGAAAGCTCGAAGACATTGAAGGATTATGCGAAATTCAGAAGAATATCTTGCAAACAGCATCACAATATGTAAAAAATGGTGGAATTCTGGTGTATAGTACTTGCACGATTCTGCCTGAGGAAAACAGACTTCAGATTGAAAAGTTTCTGAGGAAAAATTCGGAATTTAAAATGGTATCCGAACAGCAGATTCTCACAACTAAAAATGGTGAAAGCGGATTTTATATCTGCAAGATGATAAAGGAAAAAAAGAATGAAAACTAATCTTACGGATTTGAATTGCGAAGAACTGACAAGCTTTATTGTTGAGCTTGGAGAACCGAAGTTCAGAGGAAAACAGATTTTTGAGTGGATATATAAAGGTGCAGAGAGCTTTGAGGATATGACCAATATCCCAAAAAGCCTACGTGACAAGCTTAATGAAGTTTCTGTTGTCAGAGGTGTTGAGATTTGCGAAAAATATGTCTCAAAGCTTGACGAGACACGTAAGTATCTTTTACAACTAAAGGACGGGAATTACATTGAGTCGGTTCTGATGAAATACGAATACGGATATACAATCTGTGTTTCGTCGCAGGTTGGATGCAAAATGGGGTGTAGGTTCTGTGCCTCAACCTTGAATGGTTGGAGTAGGAACTTGACTCCCGGCGAGATTATCGGTCAGATTTTGTGTGTTCAGAAGGATTTGGGACAGAGGATTTCTAATGTTGTTATGATGGGCATAGGCGAGCCTCTTGACAATTTTGAAAATGTTCTTAAATTTGTTGAGTTAGCTAACTGTCCTGACGGATTGAATATAGGGCAAAGGCATATTTCCATTTCCACTTGTGGGGTTGCGGATAAAATCCGTGAACTGGCAGAACGGAAGTTGCAGATAACCTTGCTTTTGTCTCTTCACGCTCCTGATGATGAGAGACGGTCTGAGATTATGCCCATAAACAGGAAGTTCCCCATAAAAGAGGTGCTGGATGCTTGTGATTATTACATAAAGGAAACAGGTCGCAGAATATCCTTCGAATACACCTTGATTTCGGGAGTGAATGACAACATTGAAGAAGCGGATTTGTTGGCACAATTGATAAAAGGAAAGTTGTGTCACGTCAATCTGATTCCGGTGAACAAGGTGAAGGAAACCGGTTTTGACAAAAGTAGCAGAGCAAAAATTGAAAGTTTCAGAAAACAATTGGAAAAACGCGGTATTGCCGCAACTGTCCGAAGGGAAATGGGCAGCGATATTAACGCTGCATGTGGTCAGTTGAGAAACAGAAAACAGAATAATTTCTGAAATGTTCTGATGAAATACAAATAATGTCCCATCCGGGGCGGAAAGGTTATGATGGACATGGTTATAAAAGTATGCGGTTTGTCCGATATAGGCAAACGGCGTGAACTTAACGAAGACAGTTTTGGAATTTGCGGATTTGAGGGTATGTCCACAAAAGGTGTTTGTGTTCTTGCTGACGGAATGGGCGGACACAATGCAGGTGAAGTTGCAAGTTCTTTGACTGTTGAAAGCATCATAAGCGAGTTGTCAGAGAGCCTTGGCGAGAATGATGATGAACAAATTAAGCTGAATATTGCCGGAGCGATAGATTATGCAAATTCGAGAGTTTATGAAATGTCTCTGAAAAACAGCGAGCAAGCAGGAATGGGAACAACCTTGGTTGTGGCATATGTGAATGATTCGCTTGTAAGGGTGGCAAATATAGGTGACAGCCGTGCGTATGTGGTTTCGGAAAAAGAGATTTGCAGAATAACAATTGACCATTCGGTTGTGGAGGAGCTTATCCAGCGAGGCACTATAACCCGCGAGGAGGCCAGAAATCATCCGGACAAGAATATAATAACAAGAGCACTGGGAACAGATACCTTTGTTGACGCTGATTTTTTTGACTATAAGATTTCTGAAGGTGAAACTGTTGTTCTTTGCAGTGACGGATTGACGGAAATGGTTCTTGAAGACAGAATAAAAGAGATAATTAACGGAACAAAAGATATAAATGAAGCGGTACAGACTTTGATTGATGAAGCTAATAACAATGGTGGGGTTGACAATATAACAGCTGTTGCAATACGCTTCGAAAAGGAGGATAATAACAATGACTCTGATAGGTAAAGTTCTTGCGGGCAGATATGAAATATTGGAAGAAGTTGGCAGTGGTGGAATGGCTGTTGTTTATAAGGCAAGATGTCAGCTTTTGAACAGATTTGTTGCCGTAAAGGTTTTGAGGCCTGATTTGCAGAACGATGAGGAATTTGTTCGCAGATTCAATGTTGAAGCTCAGGCGGCGGCGAGTCTGACACATCCGAACATCGTTTCAATTTATGATGTGGGATATGAGAGTGGTTTTCACTATATAGTGATGGAGTATATTGAAGGAAAAACCCTCAAGGATTACATCGAGGAAAAGAAAATACTTCCCTGGCGTGAAGCGGCTGAGTATGCTGTGCAGATTGCGAAAGGGCTTGAACAGGCACACAAAAACTCGATTATCCACCGTGATGTGAAGCCTCATAATATAATTATGACCTCAGATGGTGTTATGAAGGTTACGGATTTCGGTATTGCCCGTGCAAATGTACAGTCTACGGTAACCTGTGAAGACAGTGCCATCGGTTCTGTGCATTATATCTCTCCGGAACAGGCAAGAGGCGGTTACACAGACGTCAGATCGGATATTTATTCTTTGGGTGTAGTTCTTTATGAAATGCTTACGGGTAAAGTACCTTTTGACAGCGAAAGACCTGTTACGGTTGCTATTATGCATCTTCAGGAAAAACCGGTTATGCCGAGAGAACATAATATCAGTATACCTTTGTCTCTTGAGCGTATTGTCATAAAAGCAATGTCGAAGGAAGTTTCAGCAAGATACAATAACATTTCGGAAATGATTGCGGAACTTAATTCGGTGATAAACGACCCCAGTCGTGGACTTTTTCATGTGCCGGATGACGATATGTTGGATTCGGGTGCCGAAAAGGAAGATCTTGGAGTAACAAAAAAAATGCCGGCGGTTAAAATAACTCCGATTGTTCCTGCGGACTTGATTCCTGAGAATAATGAAAATTATCCGGGAACAGGAAAAAGTGGTACATCGGTTGTTCCTATCGACGATACGGGCTATGAAGGAGAGAAGAAAGAATTGAAAAAGAAAGCTTCGACTTCAAAAAAGAAATATACTGTTGATAAGAAAAAAGAAAAAAAGGTTATTATGTGGGCGATAATAAGTGCTATTGTTGTTGTCCTTGGTTTGTTTGGCTTTGCGGCTTATGCTATGGGTTTCTTTGACGGTTGTTCCTCTGCGGAAGTTCCTGCAATACCTAATGTTGTGGGCAAGAACTATGAAGAAGTTGTCAAAGAATATGCTGACAGCTATGATCCTGATTCTGAATACAGATTCTCTTTTGTTGATGACAAAAGAATACAAAGTGACAAACCCGAAGGAACCATTCTTGAACAGGATCCGGAACCGGGCACAAAGGTATCGAAGGGTGACACACCGATTTATCTTACAATAAGCGGTGGAAGCGAAAAAATTAAACTGGATGACTACACCAAGGAAGACAAGGGCGATGCCCGTGAAGCCCTATATAATCTGGGGCTTAAATGTGAAATCGTTGAAGAAACCAGCGACAGAATTCCCAAGGACAGAGTCATCAGACAGGAACCTATGGCAGGAGCGATGGTTGACAAAGGAGCAATTGTTACACTCTATGTAAGTATAGGTGAAGACACCAGTGACAAGAGGATAAAGATAGAGAATTATATCGGAAGAAGCGATCGCAGTGCCATTGAACGGGAACTTGAGAACAAGGGTCTCAAAGCTGTGTTCAAGGAAGAATATAGCGACACGTATGCCGAAGGAAAAATCTGTCGACAGACACCTGACCCAGGTAGGCTTCTTGAAGAGGGTGAGAGGGTTACGCTTTATGTGAGTCTCGGTAAGGAGCCTGAGGAACCGGAAGACCCCGAAGAACCGGAAAATCCGGAGGAACCGCAGGAAAGAAAAAAGATGACATGGTTATCTATTAAGGGACCTTCAGATAAAGAAAGTGCTTTGGTTGAAGTAAAAGTTGACGGGAAACTTGTTCATAGTGTAATTCTTCAAAGTAATGAAACAAAGACAATAAAACTGGAGAGTACTTCAAGTACGGTATCAGTAGAGATTTTGTATGACGGTGTATCTCAGGGTGTGAAGAATGTTACGCTACATTAAGAGGTAAAGAATGGGAGTTTTTGAGGGAGTAATTATAAAAGGTATAGGCGGTTTTTATTACGTCAATACAACAGACGGTGTTTTTGAATGCCGTGCCCGTGGTGTTTTCAGAAAACGAGGATTCGTTCCTTTGGTGGGAGATCACGTCAGGGTAGAAACAAGTGACAGCAGTCACGGTGTAATTGATGAGATTTTTGAACGAAAAAATGTATTGATTCGACCCGCCGTTGCAAATGTTACCCAAATGGTCGCAGTGGTTGCACAATCCAGCCCTGCGCCCAACCCTTATATAATAGACAAGTTAATAGCGTCAGCTGAATTTGTCAACTTGAAAATTGCAGTTTGTTTCAACAAGTCTGATCTGGGTGGCAGCGAACACCTTGTTGATGTATATAAAAGTGCAGGCTTTGATGTTGTTGAAACCAGCGTACCGTCAGGTGAAGGGATTGATGAGCTGAAGTCTGTGCTGAAGAATGAATTGACTGTTTTTGCAGGAAATTCAGGTGTGGGAAAATCAAGTCTTGTCAATGAAATTATGGAAACAACTCTTTTTGAAACAGGGGCTGTCAGCGAGAAGCTTGAACGTGGAAGGCACACAACCAGACATTCTGAGTTGGTGGAACTCCCATTTGGTGGGTATATTATTGACACTCCGGGATTCAGTTCTTTTGATATCAATGTGATTCCGAAAAATGAACTTTCGACTATGTTCAGAGAGTTTGAAAAGGTTGAAGGTGGCTGTAGGTTTCCGGATTGTACTCACACTGCTGAACCGGATTGCAGTATTATCAATGCTGTGACAAATGGCGTGATTTCCCAAAGTAGGCACAAAAGCTATGTTCAGCTTTTTAGCGAGATTGCCAACGAAAAAAACAGATAGATAATAAGGAAAGAGGGGTATACTTTGAAAACAATTAAAATTGCTCCATCGATTTTGGCGGCTAACCCTGCAAAATTAGGCGAAGAAGTGAAAAAAATTGAAGATGCTGGTGCGGAATATGTTCATATTGATATAATGGACGGTCATTTTGTCCCGAATTTTGCATTTTCACCCGATACAGTGAAAGGGCTTAGGGGTGGAAGCAAACTGGTTTTTGATGTTCATCTTATGCTTGATGAACCAAAAAAATACATAGAGGCTTTTGTGAAAGCCGGTGCTGATATAATAACTGTTCATCAGGAAGTTACCGACGATTTGGCAGAGATGGCGGAATTTATTCATAGTTTTGGTGTTAAGGCGGGAATTTCGGTAAAACCCGGAACTCCTGTTGAGACTTTGGATGGATATATTGATTGTTTTGACCTTGTTTTGATTATGACGGTTGAACCGGGTTTTGGCGGACAGTCGTATATTGAAGCTATGAACGAAAAGATTTCAAAGGCAAGACGAATGATTGATGAAACAGAAAAAGATATTGAATTGGAAATTGATGGTGGTGTTACACCTCAGAATATTTCTGTTCCTGCGTCGTGTGGAATTTCTGTTGCGGTTGCAGGTTCATCGGTGTTTAAGGCTGCTGATGCAAAAAGTGCTATTGCTGAAATGAGGGCGAATGCAAAGTGATTTGTTATATTTTTTGTTCTGCTCCAATCAAAGATTATTCATATCTGAAAAGATTTGATTTCCAAAAGGGGTTTATTATCTGTGCTGATGGCGGTTATGCCCATACAAAAGTTTTGGGGTTGGAGCCGGATGTTTGGCTTGGAGACGGCGATTCGCTTGTTGAACCGGATGTTGTTGCTAAGGAAAAGTTGGTTTTTCCTGTGAAAAAGGATTACACGGACACTGATCTGGCTGTTATGGAGGCTTTGAACCGTGGTTTCAGAGAAATTTTTATAATCGGTGCCTTGGGGGGGCGGCTGGATCATGAGTTTTCGCATTTTTGTCTTTTGAAGAAGATTCTCGACAATGGTGGTAGAGGTGTTCTTATTGATGAAAAAAATGAAATAACTATGGAAAATTCTGACTTCACTGTTTTTCCTGATGAAAAGAAGTATATTTCTTTTTTCCCTTTTGGCGGAGATGTCTGTGATTTCACGGTGAAAGGGCTTTGCTACGAAGCTGAGAATATGCGGTTGATGACCAATTGTGTTCAGGCGAGCAGTAACTGTTTTGACGGAGAAAAATGCGGTAAAATAAGTTTTTCATCAGGTTATGTTCTTGTGATACGGTCTGATGACTGATTTTTTGTACAGAGGTAAAATATGGCTATGAAACGTTTGTTAAGTATTTTTTTATGCTTGGTTTTGACGATAGGATTGGGTGTGTCCGGTGTAGTGTTTGCTGCACAGGCTGAAGATCATACTCGTTATGCAGCAAGAGTATATAAAGAAGTAGAATTACATTCGGACGGTACGTCTTCATTTTCGGAAGATGTTCTCGTTGAGGGTGATGTTTATGACGTGTTGAATTTTATGAATTATAACAATGCCGGAGGGGCAATTGTTATTTCAGAGGATGTAAAATTGTCACAGGGGTTGACGTTACAACCAATATCCGAAAAAACATCTTTTATCCTGATTGACGGTAACGTTGAAATTGATTTGAACGGACACTTTATAACACAGCTTTCCGGAAATGAATACAGCGAGAACCCGTTGATTGTTGTTCCTGTGGGAAGCTGTCTTTTTCTGAAGGATTCTTCAAACGGCAGAAAAGGAACTGTCAATGGTGTTCAGACAGCAATTGCAGTTAATGGTGGTTCTTTGGTCTTGTCTGATTGCAAAGTTATGGCACAGTCTCAGGCAAGCCTTTCCCCTGATGAATATGAGTTGCCTATAACCGTAAAAAACGGCGGGATTTTCACTATGAACGGCGGTTTGGTTGAATACAACGGAGACCTTGATGACGGAAGGGATTATTCAAAAGAATCGTGCGCTGTGTCAGTTGACGAAAAGAGCAATATGTTTGTCAGTGCCGGTGAGATTAACGGTGCGATTAACGGAACAAAACTGTATGTAACCGGCGGAATATTTTCCTTTGATGTTACTGATTTTGTTTCGTCAATATATAAATGTGAAGAATCCAACGAGAAGTTTTATGTTTTGAAGTTTTTGCCTCGTGCAAAAGCTTTCATAGATGGTTTTGAAACAGACGCATCTGTTGAAGCGATATATAACGATACAGAGACCGGTATTATAGAATACGAAGTAGATGCGAAGACCGGAGGCAGAGGCTTTGGAAG
Organism: Clostridia bacterium; assembly: GCA_045579055.1. Taxonomy (GTDB): domain Bacteria; phylum Bacillota; class Clostridia; order Monoglobales; family Monoglobaceae; genus SIG440. The sequence continues at coordinate 12,070 of JAZNLK010000140.1, read as the reverse complement.
TTTTAAAGCCGAAATTTCAGATGTGCTCAGGGCGGCTGTGTCTTTTGAGGAAGATGTTGCAGCGGTGAAGATTTTTTTTGATACCGTAACCGTGAACCTTGATAGCAAAACGGTCAAGATTCTTGCAAAAAAAGCGGGAAATGCTGAGATATATTGCAGTATTGATGTATCAACAGCCATTGATAATGAAATTCGTGAAAAAATCAGCAGCGGAAGATTCACGGTTGAGTGTTCTTTCGTTGATGCAGATGCAAATTTGATTGAATTGCAGAATCCTGTGGAAGTTGAAATTGCTTATCCCACAGCCAACAAAGGCGAAACAATCCGATTATACAGCCTGAGTTCTGCAAATCCGGAGGAGAAATCTTCTGAATATTCGAAAAACAGAATTTTCTGTTCACTTGCAAGTGGTGAAAAGGTTTTAATTTCTGAGGGGGTTGTTCTTGCTATAATAGGAAGAACGCTTGATCTCAGAGGTACGATTTCGATTATATTTTATGCCAGCCTTCAGGGTGTTGATGTTAAAAATGTAAAGATGCTTTTCTGGGATTCGCCACAGTCTGAATATACTGTCGAAACCGCTATGAGTAGTGCTGAATACAGCTCAAAAAGCAGCAAAGGGTATAGATTTGAATTCGGAAACATTTCTTCGAAAGATATGAATCGTGAGGTTTACGCAAGATTGGTTGCAGAAGATGGTATGGGCAATCTGATTTACGGAACTGAGCCCAAAGAAGGATACAGCATTGTCAGTTATGCAAAGAATATGATGGGGAACACCAAACTCAAACCGCTTCTTGTGAAGATGCTTAATTATGGTGCGGCTTCTCAAGAGTATTTCGGCAGCAAAGCGGAACTTGCAAACAGTTTTCTTCCTGAGCATGAAAAAGTGATTGATTATACAAGAGTATACAGAAATGAAGCTGAAGTGATTCATGAACCTTCTGCAAACGGTCAGTGTTCTGCTGAAATTATCGGAAAGTCTCTGACCTTGGAAGGGGATATATCCATTAACTACTACGTGAAGAACAGTGAGGCGGTTGATGAAACGGGAGTTCTTTTTTGGACAGAAGATGCTTTTGAAAATGCGGAGAATCACATAATGGGAACCCAGTCGAGGTTAACGAGAAATTATACGTTGAACGGTTCGTATAAGGTTTTTAGCTACAAGAATATTGTTTCCAGCGAAATTTTTGATTCTGTGTACGCAAGAGTTTATACAAAAAAAGACAATGTTTATACGTACGGTGATATCGAAAAATACAGTGTAAGAGATTATGCCGCAAAGCAGATTGAGGATGACCGGGATAGTGCGTTGATAAAGCTTTTGAGAACTCTCTTGCTTTATGGGGACGAGGCTGAAAAATACTTCAGGTTGAATGGTTGATGGTTATGTTGTCAGATATTTCTATATCTGCCTTGACTTTTTTGAAATATGATGATATAATATTAGAAATTTAATAAACTAAATAAACGGAGGGCTTAATAATGAGCAGAATAAAGACAATTGAAACAAGAAACATTGAAAAGTCAGTTAAGAACGGTGGTTGCGGCGAATGTCAGACATCATGTCAGTCAGCATGCAAAACATCTTGCGGTGTTGCAAACCAGCAGTGTGAAAACGCTAACAAATAAGAATGCAACGATTGACCGCTGTCTGTAAAGACAGCGGTTTAATTTTGGATAAAACAAGGAGCAGTTATGGTTCATCAGTATAAATTAAACGGTTATAATATTGTTTTAGATACGGCAAGCGGCGCGGTTCACGTAGTTGATGAAGTTGCCTATGATATAATTGAAATGTATAAAAAGAATTCCTCGGATGAAATCGTTGCATACATACTTGAAAAATATAAGGATATGCCCGATGTTACAAAAGAAGAGGTTCTTGAGTGTATAGGTGATATAGAAACTCTCGAAGCTGACAAAAAGCTTTTCAGCGAGGATATATACGAAGAACTTGCCAAGAATTACAAGAGTAATTCAAAAGTAATAAAGGCTATATGCCTTCATATTGCTCACACATGTAATCTCAATTGTTCATACTGCTTTGCAAGTCAGGGCAAGTATCAGGGTGAACGGTCATTGATGAGTTTTGAGGTGGGAAAACGTGCCTTCGATTTTCTTATTGAAAATTCCGGAACAAGACGTAATCTTGAAGTGGATTTTTTTGGTGGAGAGCCGCTTATGAATTGGGATGTTGTTGTGAAGCTGGTTGAATATGCAAGAAGCATAGAGAAACAACACAACAAAAACTTCAGATTTACATTAACCACAAACGGAGTTTTGCTGGACGATGAAATAATGGAGTTTCTGAACAAAGAAATGAGCAACGTGGTTCTTAGTCTTGACGGAAGACCCGAGGTTCACGACCATTTCAGAAAGGATTATCAGGGCAACGGCAGCTATGAACTGATTTTGCCGAAATTCAAACGTCTGGTTGAAAAACGTGGCGGAAAAGATTATTATATGAGAGGTACATTTACTCATAATAATACTGATTTTACAAATGATATTTTCCATATGGCAGATTTGGGATTTACGGAGCTTAGTTTGGAACCGGTTGTATGTCCTCCTGATGACCCTTATGCTTTGACTCAGGAAGATTTACCTGTTCTTTTTGAACAGTACGAGATTCTTGCAAAAGAAATGATAAAGCGTAGAAAGGAAGGAAACCCCTTCACTTTCTATCATTATATGCTTGACCTGAAAAATGGTCCCTGTATTTACAAAAGAGTTACAGGTTGCGGTTCGGGCACAGAGTATATGGCGGTCACACCTTGGGGAGAACTGTTCCCTTGTCATCAGTTTGTGGGTGACGAAAAGTATAGTCTGGGTAATATATGGGACGGTGTCACAAACACCGAAGTCCAGGAAAAATTCTGTCATTGCAATGCATATTCCCGTCCTGAATGTAACGATTGTTGGGCGAAGCTGTATTGTTCGGGTGGTTGTGCTGCCAATTCGTATCATGCAACAGGCGATATACAGGGGGTTTATGAATACGGATGTGAGTTGTTCAAAAAGAGAATAGAATGTGCAGTTATGATGCAGATAGCAAATGAGGAAGAATAATGAATACTCCGATAGCTGACTTTGTCAGAAAATATGCTGAAAGTGACATTTCACGCTTTCATATGCCGGGACACAAGGGTGAGGCTTTTCTCGGAATTGAAAAGTTCGACATAACAGAAATAGAAGGGGCGGACGTTTTAAGTCTTGCTGATGGGATAATAAGCGAAAGCGAAGAAAATGCTTCTTCGCTTTTTTCCTCTGCACACAGTTTTTATGTTACACAAGGTTCGACAACGGCTATTTGTGCTATGTTATCACTGGTGAAAAAACCGATACCTCAAAAAACGGTAATACTTGCGGCAAGAAATGTTCACAAGGCTTTTGTTAATGCTTGTGCCTTGCTGGATTTTGATATAAGGTGGATAATGCCGGAAGAGTATTCTGATATATTAAGGTGCAAAATTACTGTTGAGTGTGTTAAAGAATTACTGGAAGCTTGTTTGGAATTGCCTTCTGCGGTTTATTTGACATCACCGGATTATTTAGGGAATATGCAGGATATCTGCGGGATTGCAAAAGTATGCAAAGAGTTTGGTGTGCCATTGCTGGTTGATAACGCTCACGGAGCTTATCTTAAGTTCCTTGAAAAGTCACAACATCCTTTGGATATGGGTGCTGATGTTTGTTGTGATTCGGCACATAAAACACTCCCTGTGCTGACTGGTGGAGCCTATTTACATATTTCAAAAACCGCTCCGTCGTATTTTGCGGAATGTGCAAGAAGAAAGATTGCGTTGTTTTCGTCTACCAGTCCGTCGTATTTGATTTTGCAGTCTTTGGATTTGTGCAATGCATATCTTGACGGTGAATACAAAAAAGAACTTTCCGTATGTGTTCAACGGGTAAATGATTTAAAAAACAGCTTGGAGAATTTTGGTTTTGCCATAGAACAGGGTGAGCCTTTAAAAATCGTGATTGATGCAAAAAAGTCGGGTTATTATGGCACGGAGTTGGCTGAAATTCTCAGAGAGCATAATATAGAACCTGAGTTCTGCGATGAAGATTATCTTGTTCTTATGATAACCCCTCAGAACAATCTTAAAGCTTTGAAAAAACTGAAAGAGGTTTTTTCGTTGATTACTCCGCAAAAGCCTTTGGAAAAGGAAATCCTTGGTGCAATTGAAGCTGAAAAGGCAATGTCTGTCAGAGAAGCTGTTTTTTCTGACAGCGAAGAGGTGGACGTAAAGAATTCTGAAGGTAGGATATGTGCGGAACTGACAGTTTCGTGTCCCCCTGCTGTGCCTGTTGCGGTGTGTGGTGAAATAATCTCAAAAGAGATGGTGCATATTCTTGAAAAATACGGAATATCCAAAGTCAGAGTGGTCAAAGACTGATTTCAGGAACAAAGGTCTGAAAATTTGATTCGGATTCCATGTTCTGTCAAAGCGGACAGAACGGCTGTTTCTGTAACGGTTGATGTTAATGATGAGTTTTCGTCCAGAATATGAAATATGCAGTAGTAGTCATAACTAAGATATTTTAGGATAACAGAAGCACGTGTGTTTTTTTTTACACAATAGTTTTTGGTGAAAAAGACTTCGTGTTTCTTTATTTTTTGAGAGTTTTCAAGTATCTCTCTCAAAGCGATATGAGAGAGAGCGGCGTATTCGTGACTGATATTCTGCAAAAGGAAGGCGGAAATAAGAATCAGCGAAAAATTGAATGATGAAACAATAAATACGGTTACAGCCAGAACAAGTAAAATTACAATCAGGACTTTACTGAGCTTGAGCACAAAGTTGTATGACCGCAATATACCGTACTTGGCTGTGAGAATGGATTTCAGCATTCTTCCGCCGTCCAGCGGAAGAGCGGGTATAAGATTGACAGCACACATTGCAAGATTTATATCGGCACAGTATCTTGGAAAATCTGAACCTGTCCGGATATGTATTATGCTGAAAATCCAGTACATAACGAGGTTTATAAACGGACCGGCAAAGGCAATGAAGAATTCCTTTTGAGAGTGGTTTATGTATCCCGATGATAAATGTGCCGCAATTCCGAAGGGATAAACTGTTATATGCGAAACTGGTACTTTCAGAAAAACAGCACACAGAACGTGCATTAGCTCGTGTAATGCAGCAATCCCGAAAGCCGTAAAAAAAATTACGGAATACTCTCCCAAAAAAGAGCATAATGCGACAGGTATAAACCAGACATTAATTCTTAGAAAGGGAAAAATATGGATTTTATTCAGCTTCTTCAGGGGTAATCGTGGGAGCTTCAATTTCGGAACCTTCTTTCGATGCGGATGTATCTTTTGGCAGATTAATCATATTGTCAAGAAAAAGCTTGATGTCACCTATATTGATTTTATAGGTTAATGCTCTTTGAATATAGCTAGTGACTTTATTTTGAGGAGCAATAGTTTTTAATGTTAAAATTGAGATGAAAATAATGACGGATATTACGGCCTGTTTCATAAGTCTTTTTATAAAGGCTTTTACTTTAGGACTGTCATTTTTTTGTCTTGTACGGTTGTTTCGACGGTATTCTCTGAATTCTTCCGACATAATTGTTTGTCCTCTCTGACAAGATTTACTTAATTATATTCGGGGAATTTGCGGTTTATGCTTGAAAAAGTTATGTTTTTATTGTATTATATATGTATAAATTTTTTTGAAGGGTAGAAGTTATGAATTCATACAAAATAAAATTTGAAGCAGCACTGAAAAGAATCCAGAAGCCCGGACGTTATGTGGGCAATGAATTCAACAGTGTTCACAAGAAAAACTTCGGAGAGCTGATGAAGTTTGCGTTCTGCTTTCCGGATGTGTATGAGGTGGGAATGTCCCATCTGGGAATGAAAATTCTTTATCATATGCTCAACGAACGTGAAGATACAGTGTGTGAGCGTGTCTTTGCTCCTTGGGTTGATATGGAAGCGGAAATGCGTAAAGACAACATTCCTCTTTTGTCGATGGAAAGCTATGTTCCTGTGAAGAATTTTGATATTGTTGGTTTTACACTTCAGTATGAAATGAGTTATTCAAATATTATCAATATGCTTGACCTGGCCGGCATTCCGTTGAAGGCTGCTGACCGAGGTGAAGATGATCCTTTTGTGTGTGCAGGTGGACCTTGCGCATATAACGGCGAACCCTTGGCTGATTTTATGGATTTTCTCATTCTCGGAGAAGGCGAAGAAATCAATAATGAAATAATGGACGCATATAAGGAGTGGAAGGCGTCGGGCGAGGAAAGAGTAAAGTATCTTGAACGCATTGCGAAGCTTGAAGGAGTGTATGTTCCGTCCTTTTATGATGTGGAGTACAACGAAGACAATACCGTTAAATCGGTTACACCAAACCGTGAGGGTGTTCCTGCAAAGATAAAGAAACGGATTGTGAAGGAACTGGACAACAGTTATATACTGGACAAAATGATTGTTCCTTTTATGGATATTGTACACGACCGCATTACGCTGGAAATTTTCCGCGGATGTATTCGTGGGTGTCGTTTTTGTCAGGCAGGGTATCTTTATCGTCCTGTGCGTGAACATTCCGTGGATAAGTTGGTTGAAACCGCACAGAAACTTATTGACAACACGGGTTACGAGGAAATGTCACTTTCATCCCTGAGCACCAGCGATTTCACTTGTCTTCAGGAATTGATTGACCGTCTTCTTCCCATGACAGTTGACAAGAGGATTAACCTTTCTTTGCCATCGCTTCGTGTTGATAATTTTTCAATGGAACTGATGGAAAAGGTGCAGACTGTTAAAAAGAGCGGATTGACCTTTGCTCCTGAGGCAGGAACACAAAGGCTTCGTGATGTAATAAACAAGAACGTTCTTGAGGAGGATTTGCTCAGAACATCAAAAATAGCTTTTGACGGAGGATACAACAGAATCAAACTGTACTTTATGATTGGTCTTCCTACCGAAACAATGGAGGATGTTGAAGGCATTGCGGAGCTTGCTGAAAAGGTCATCGGAGTATTTTATCAGATACCCAAAGAAATCCGCAAAGGTAGAAGTGTAACCGTTACAGTCAGCACATCGAGTTTTGTTCCAAAGCCTTTTACGCCATTCCAATGGGAACCTCAAAACAGAATGGAAACATTGGTTGAAAAACAGAATTTCCTTAAAGAACGAATTAAAACAAGGAATATCTCCTACAACTGGCATCAAAGTCATGTCAGCTTTCTTGAAGCGGTTTTTGCCAAAGGCGACAGAAGACTTTCGGAAGTGCTGATTGCAGCACACAAAAAGGGGTGTCGCTTTGACGGTTGGGATGAGCATTTCAATTATGAAGCATGGGTTGAAGCTTTCCGTGAATGTGGAATCGACCCTGAATTCTATGCGTATCGTCGCATTAACCATAGTGAGGTTCTTCCATGGGATCATATTGACATCGGTGTGAACAAATCGTTCCTGATGAAAGAACACGACAAGGCCTATGAAGAAAAAACAACGCCTTCATGCCGTGAAGGCTGTGCAGGATGCGGAGCGGCATCTTTCGGAGGAGGTGTTTGCTTTGAGTAAATGGAGACTCAAATTTTCAAAAACCGGAATGGGCAAGTATATATCGCATCTTGACCTTTTGCGAACATTTACACGAGCAATTCATCGTGCGAACCTTCCGGTGCGATACAGTCAGGGGTTCAACCCTCACCAGCTGATTACATTTTCACTTCCTTTGGCACTTGGCGTTACCAGTGAAACTGAATTTGTTGATATTGATTTTGAAGAAACAGCAGATCCCCGTGAAATCGGTGAGGCTCTCAACAAAACATTGCCTCCCGATATAAAAATTATGAGGATTTCAAGACCGAAGATTTCGGCAAATGATATTGTTTCTGCCAGATACATTATTGGTTTGACCATGCCTGATGTAGTTGAAAAATCAAAAGTGACAGCTTTTTTTGCACAGAGTAACATTCCTGCTCTTAAAAAGACAAAAAAGGGCGAAAAGGAAGTAAATCTCAAGGATTTTATTATGGAATGTGAAATCTGTGAAGCAGAAGGAAAAAACATAAAAATCAATACGGTGCTTTCGGCAGGGGGGGCGGCAAATATAAAGCCCGACCTGGTGCTCGGGAAGCTATGTGAATACCTGGGATTTGACGAATTTGAAGAGGTGAATATTCACCGTACTGAAATTTTTTATAATTCCGGAGAGAAAATTGAAAATTTCTGTTGACAAGCAGTAAAAATTGTGCTACAATATTGCAGTAACCGCGCGAGAAGGGTTTTTGAAGTTCAGATTTAATCTGACACCTCATTTGGCGAGTCTTGGGTAATAGGAGGGATTACGATTATGTACGCAATTATCGAAACAGGCGGCAAGCAGTATAAAGTTGCTGAAGGTGATGTTATCTTCGTTGAAAAGCTTGACGTTGAAGAAGGCGCTGCAGTTACAATCGACAAGGTTTTGGTTGTTGGTGACGGTGCTGATCTGAAGGTTGGTGCTCCTTATGTTGACGGTGCATCAGTTGCAGCTAAGGCTGTAAAGAACGGTAAGGATAAGAAAATTATCGTTTACAAGTACAAGCCCAAAAAGGGTTATCACAAAAAGCAGGGTCACAGACAGCCCTACACAAAGCTTGAAATCACAAAGATTAACGGCTAATTTATTTTTGAATATATCGATTTTTAAGAGAGGTGAACATAATGGCTCATAAGAAGGGTGTCGGCAGTACTAAAAACGGCAGAGATTCTGAGGCTAAACGACTTGGTGCCAAGAAGGGTGACGGTCAGCACGTTCTTGCAGGTAATATCCTGGTAAGACAGCGTGGAACAAAGATCTATCCCGGAATCAACGTAGGCAAGGGTAGCGATGATACATTGTTTGCATTGGTAAATGGTCAGGTTAAGTTCGAACGTAAGGGTAAGGACAAGAAACAGGTTTCTGTTTACGAAATCGTTCAGTAATTGCCAATTAGACGAAAATAGGGCGGTTAATCGTATGGTTAACCGCCTTAAATTTACTTTTATTGTTATTCTGAGCCAAGGGCGAAGAATCTTTACGATATTTCATTATGGATTTTTCCCGAAAGGAGAAAAACTATGTTTATTGATACATCAAAAATATTTATCCAGGCAGGCAAAGGCGGAGATGGTGCTGTTACTTTCCATCGTGAAAAATATGTTGCTGCAGGCGGTCCTGACGGCGGTGACGGTGGCAATGGTGGTAATATTGTTGCAATAGCCTGCAAGGATATAAGCACGCTTCTTGACTTCCGTTATAAGAAGAAATATGTGGCAGAAGCCGGCGGCAACGGTCGTGGTGGCAAAAGCCACGGCAAAAACGGTGAAGATTTATATATTAAGGTTCCTTGCGGAACACTTATCCGTGACACGGAGTCGGGCAAGGTTATTTGTGACCTGAAGGCAGATGGTGAAAAGTTCATAATCGCCAAGGGCGGCAACGGTGGTTGGGGTAACTGCCATTTTGCAACTTCAACCCGTCAGACCCCCAAGTTCGCAAAAGCCGGACTCCCCGGTGATGAACGTGAAGTGACGCTGGAACTGAAGCTTATTGCCGATGTGGGACTTTTGGGATTTCCCAATGTGGGAAAATCAACGTTTTTGTCAATAATCAGCGAAGCAAGACCCAAAATTGCAAATTACCATTTTACTACACTCATTCCGAATCTCGGTGTTGTACGTGTGGGTGAGGGCAACAGCTTTGTTGTTGCGGATATCCCCGGTATTATTGAGGGGGCACATGAGGGTGTAGGCTTGGGACACGCATTTTTACGCCACGTTGAACGAACAAGGATACTTTTGCATCTTGTTGACGTTTCGGGATGTGAAGGTCGTGACCCAATTGAAGATGTTCATATTATAAATGAGGAACTCGTGAAATACAGCGAAAAACTGGCGGACAAGCCTCAGGTTATTGTGGCAAACAAGAAAGATATTCCGTCTTTTGACGAAAATTTTTCGAAGTTCAAGGAACAGATGGAAGACGAAGGTTATACGGTGTTTGCTATATCAGCTGCAACACGTCAGGGCATAGATGAGGTAATAAATTATACAAGCCGTATGCTCAGCGAACTTCCTGAGGAAGAGGATGACGATTACGAATATCTTGATCTTGATGAAGCACGCAATGATGATAGTATTGAAATTACCGTTGAGGACGGAGTTTATATTGTTGAAGGAATGTATATAAGAAAAATTGTCGGTTCAACCAACTTTGATGACTATGAATCACTTCAGTATTTCCAGAGAGCACTGCGTAAGTCCGGTGTGATTGATATGCTTGAAGAAAAAGGTATTCAGGAAGGTGACACCGTGCATATGTACGGCGTTGAATTTGACTATGTGAAATAAAAAACGGAGGTCGGCTTTGCCGACTTCTTTGTGCGTTTAAAAATAAACAAGGAGATGTCATTATGAAGGAATCGCAGGAACATATAAATATTGAACGTGACGTAAATATTCATTTGGAAGACAGAACCCGGAGTCGTCATTTTTTCTGGTTTTTATGGATTATGTATGCGGTTGTAAGTATGACCAAAAACTGCTATTCAGCAGCAACGGTAAGCATCGTTACGGAAAAGGTTATGAGTGCATCCAAGACGGGGTTTATTACAGCAATGTTTTATGTGGTATATACGCCTCTCCAGATTGTTGGTGGAATTGCGGTTGATAGATACAGTCCCGAAAAGTTGATAAAGTTCGGACTTTTTGGTGCAGCTATTGCAAATCTGATTATCTTTTTCAATCAGAGTTATCCGGTGATGCTTGCTGCGTGGATATTCAATGCTGCTGTTCAATTTGGAATATGGCCTGCAACCTTCAAAATTGTTTCATCGCAACTTGTAAGAAGCGACCGTACAATGATGGCGTCGTATCTTTCTTTAGCGGCAACGGGCGGAACGTTTCTTTCATTCTTGGTTGCAGCTTTTGTAACAAAATGGCAGTATAATTTTGCGGTTTCTGCTGTATCGCTCGTGGTACTTGCGGTAATTATGCATATTTACGACAGGCATCTTAATTCGTATATGAAATGGGATAAGGTTCAAAACTCGGAAAATAAGAATGATACACATTTTCCGAATATTTCAACCAAGAATGTTATTCTTGCCAGTGGTTTTGGCTTTATATTGATTTATATTGTTTTGTCGGTAGTTGTCAGTCGAAGTCGCGAAAACCTTACACCCACGATATTTGCTAGCGAGTATAATGTTTCGGATTCTTTGGGAAATCTGCTGAATTTGTTTATGATATTTTCAGGTGTTCTCGGTACAATAATTGCACGGAAAATTGTTACCAGAATAAAGAATACGGCGATTGGAATTATAATTGTGCTGACAATAATGATTCCGTTGCTGATTGTATGTAGTTTTGTGGGCAAACTGCCAATTTATGTGTTAGTTGGTGTAATGTGTCTGATTGCAGCACTTCAATCAGTCACAACGTTAATTAACACTACATATAATCTGAACTTCTCCAGATACAACAAGAGTGGTACGATTGCGGGTATATCAAATGCTGCTATGTCGTTTGCATATATTATTGCGGCATATTTCATACCACTTATTCAGGAAAGCACAAGCTGGAGCTTTGTTATAGGTCTGTGGCCGGTACTCATTGGGGTTGCCATAATTTCTATGCTTTTTGCTGTGCGCAAGGTAAGAAGTTTTTCGAGAGGTTTGCAGTAATAATAGTAGTCGGTGAAACGCATTTGCGTTTTATGTTTGCGATATATCGCAAACTTCTTTGAAAACTGTGGTTTTCAAAACCGACACTATTGCAATTATGCGTGGCTTTCAAGCTAATAGCTTGAAAGTAGCGGAACGTGTTCCGCTTAAAACGGCATTTTGCCGTTTCCGCGACAATGATTATAACAAATATAAACGGACAGATGCGGAAAGATATCTGCATCTGTTCTTTTTGTGTGCAGAAAACCACGCGATGGTCGCGTGGTTCAATAGAGGTTAACCGGTGAGTATAGACAGAAAAACTCTGATTGTATATAATTTAGATGTTATCTGCTAGTTACTAAAAAATAATACAATCGGAGTACATTAAAATGTA
>JAZNLK010000139.1:0-19187 GCA_045579055.1 Clostridia bacterium | reverse complement strand
ACAGCTTTGCAACTCCTTGGCTCACAGAACGACATGGCTACGATCCGACTTGGAATATGTTTCTGTTAACGTTGAAGTTCTTAACAAGCTGGACTGCACTGAAGTTACAGCTGAAGTTTTGAAGGCAAACGGCATTATCTCAAAGATTTGTGATGGCGTTGTTTTCCTTGGACGCGGTGAAGTTAACAAGGCTTTCACTGTTAAGGCAAAAAGATTTAGTAAAACAGCAGAAGAAAAGATTATTGCTGCCGGCGGAAAGGTTGAGGTGGTATAAATGTTAGAAACAATCAGAAATGCCTGGAAGATTCCTGAGCTGAGAAAAAAATTGTTTTATACCCTCGGTATGATTATTATTTTCCGTCTCGGTTCGGTTATTCCCGTACCTATGCTTGACCCCGCTCAGATGAAGGCGATGGTTGAAGGTTCAGAAAACTCTCTGTTGGGCTTTTTGAATATGGTTTCCGGTGGTGCTTTTGCCAATACCACAATTTTTGCAATGAGTATCACACCATACATCAACGCTTCCATCATTATGCAGCTTCTTTGTGTGGCAATTCCCGCACTTGAAAGATTGCAGAAGGAAGGCGAAGAAGGCAGAAAGAAGATTGCTCAGATTCAGAGAGCAGCAACGGTTGTTCTTGCTATCGTTCAGGCAATCGGTATTTACTTCTTGCTTGTAAATGCACATGCTGTTACAAATCCCGGTTTGTGGACAGGAGTGGTTGTTGTTACAACCTTTGCTGCAGGTACTGCATTTCTTATGTGGCTTGGCGAACAGATTACCGAAAAGGGTGTTGGTAACGGTATTTCACTGATTATCTTTGCCGGTATCGTTTCCGGTGGTCCTGCAATGGTTACAGCGCTTTATCAGTATGTTGTAGCCGGTGGCGCAGGTGCAGGTGTCGGTGTTGCGGCTCTTCTGGTAGTTGGTCTTGTGGTTATTGCATTTATCGTTGCAATGCATGACGCTGAAAGAAGAATTCCTGTTCAGTACGCTAAGCGTGTTGTTGGAAGAAAAATGTACGGTGGACAGAATACCCACATTCCGATTAAGGTTGCATCAGCAGGTGTTATGCCTATCATCTTTGCGATGTCAATTATGTCATTCCCCGGAACAATTGCTCAGTTCTGTGGCGTTACAACAGCTTCAGGCGGCTTCTGGGGCGGTTTCCTCAGAGTGTTCTCACCTGACCACTGGGTATATGCAATCGTTTACTTCTTCCTTATTATCTTCTTCACATACTTCTATACAGCTATTCAGTTTAATCCCATTGAAATGGCTAACAATATGAAGAAGAATGGTGGATTTATTCCGGGTATCCGTCCCGGTCGTCCCACATCAGATTTCATCAGCAGAGTTCTTTCAAAGATTACTCTTGCAGGCGCAATCTTCCTTGCACTTATCGCTATCCTGCCTATTCTTATGAATATGGGTCTTGATATCGGTAACTTTGCAATCGGTGGTACTTCACTTATCATCGTTGTTGGTGTTGCACTTGAAACAGTTAATCAGCTTGAATCTCAGATGCTTATGAGACACTATAAGGGATTTTTGGAATAAAATTTTAAGGAGTCTTCGGACTCGTGACTTTACAGGGGATGCTCTGATTTGCAATTTTGCATTTTGGGGTAGCCCCTTGTGGAGTTTTTAACAGCTTGATATAAAAATATAAATTATTTATAATTTTGTCTATTGCGTTTTTGACAGAAAGGTGTGACCGATAGTGAAACTTATTATCTTGGCTGCCCCGGGGGCCGGAAAAGGCACACAGGCCGAGGCATTGAGTAAGCATTATAATATTCCCACAATTTCAACCGGTGCTATTTTGAGGAAGAATATTGCTGACGGAACAGAACTGGGAGAAATTGCGGCAAAATATATCAACGATGGAAAATTTGTTCCGGACGATGTTATGATTGATGTTGTGAAAAACAGACTTGCGGAGGATGATTGCAAGAACGGATTTATTCTTGACGGATTTCCGCGCACTCTTAATCAGGCTCAATCCCTGGACGCATCAGGAGTTAAAATTGATGCTGTTCTTAATATTGATGTTGAAGATTCGAAAATTATTGAAAGGCTTTCAGGCAGAATGGAATGCAAAGCTTGCGGAAGTTCGTACCACAAACAGCACAAACAGCCAAAGGTTGAGGGCGTTTGTGACAATTGCGGCGGTGTACTCACCACAAGAGAGGACGACAAGCCTGAAGTTATAAAGGACCGTCTTGACACATATTACAAGCAGACGGCACCCTTGATTGGTTTTTATGAAGATAAAGGTTTGTTGAGAAAGGCTGTGGGTCAGGAAAGTATTGCTGACACAACAAAGGTTGTTATTGCAGCACTTGAAGGCTAAGCCCATCGGAGAAAAAAATGATTACGATAAAATCAAAATATGACATTGAGAATATGAAGGCTGCCGGTCAGGTTACCGGTGAGGTTCTGAATATGTTGGGAGAATGGGCGAAACCCGGAATTTCAACTATTGAGCTTGATGCGGCGGCTGAAAAGTATATACGAAGCAAAGGCTGTGTTCCTTCGTTCAAGGGTTATGGCGGGTTTCCCGGAAGTGTTTGCATAAGCATAAATGATGAAGTTATTCACGGAATTCCGGGAAAACGTGTGCTCAAAGATGGTGATATTGTCAGCTTTGATGTGGGTGCTTGCTACAAGGGCTATCACAGCGATGCTGCCCGTACCTATGGTATTGGAAAAATATCTGATGAAGCACAGAAGCTTATTGATGTTACTCGTGAGTGCTTTTTTGAAGGAATAAAGTTTGCCAAGGACGGATTCCGTATTTCGGATATTTCCGGTGCAATCCAGAGGCACGCAGAAGACAATGGCTTCAGTGTGCTCCGTGAATATTGCGGTCATGGTTTGGGCAGGGAGCTCCACGAAGAACCGGAAATTCCGAATTATGTTGCTCCCGGACGCAGAGGTGTGCGTATCCGACCGGGTATGACCCTTGCCATTGAGCCAATGGTTAATGCCGGAAGCCGTGAAATTTATGTGGCTGATGATGACTGGACGGTGCTCACTGCCGACGGTAAGCTTGCGGCACATTATGAGAACAGCGTTCTTGTTACCAATGATGAGCCGTTCTTGCTGACTCTTGTGGATTAGCGGGAAATTTTTGAAAATTGTTTTGGAAATGAATTATCTATAATACAATTTATGAGGTATTTGAAAATGGAAGATAGTTTTAATGTGGGAGATATAGTCTTATCCAAGGCAGGTCGCGACAGCGGTAAGTATTATGTCGTTGTGTCCAAAGAGGATAACTTTGTGTTCATATGTGACGGCGATCTGCATAAAACCGATAAACCCAAAAAGAAGAAAACGAAGCACGTTGAGGCTAGCGGAAGTGCCAGCGAATATATTGCGGCAAAGCTTGCAGAGGATGCAAAGGTCACAAATAATGAACTGAGACGTGCAATTCAGGAATTTGAAGAGGCAAAGGGTCAGATTTAACAGACGAATAAACGAATGACGGATTTTGAATGAATAATCTGCGAAATTAAATATTATTTATTCTTTATCCATTATTCTTTATTATTTATTATTTATTTGGAGGTGAAGAAATGGCAAAGGAAGACGTTTTGGAGGTTGAAGGTACAGTCCTTGAGGCTCTGCCCAACGCAATGTTTCAGGTTGAACTTGAAAACGGACATAAGATTCTTGCTCACATTTCCGGCAAGCTGAGAATGCATTATATCAGAATTCTGCCCGGTGACAAGGTTACAGTTGAGATTTCTCCTTATGATTTGACAAAAGGCAGAATCACTTGGAGAGCAAAATAATCGGCCTTTATGGCTTTAAAACGGCCGCTTATGCGGCGTGGAGGATAGCTTTTCAGATATCCGAAATATGCCGTCACAGTTGGTTGTGGCAAGGGGTTTGGGGTGTTTTTTGGAAACTTTTCATAATGAATTCCCTGTTTGTAAAAGAAAAATTATGGAAATACTTCAAAATGTACACTGAATCGAATTGGGACTTGACATAATCGGACTTTGATGATATAATAATTCGGTTAGCGATGTGCGAAAGTACAGGCTATCGTAACTTTTTTAGGAGGTGAAGGAAAAATGAAAGTACAACCTTCAGTTAAACCTATTTGTGAAAAGTGCAAAGTAATCAAGAGAAAAGGCAAGATAATGGTTATTTGCGAAAACCCCCGTCACAAACAGAAGCAGGGCTAAAGCAGAAAATTTATTAACTTGTGAGAGCAGAGTCAGGCTTATTCACCAATTTAGTTTAAGCTGATGAAAGCGAAGATACACTTCGTGATAAGTGAAATTCTGCTCCGCATTACACACTTTTCAAAAAGAAAAATTATTCGGAGGTGAATGAAAGTATGGCACGTATTGCAGGTGTTGACTTACCAAATGAGAAGAGAGTTGAAATTGGTCTTACCTATATTTTCGGTATAGGTCTTTCCACATCAAAGAAGATTTTGGCTGCTACAGGTATTAATCCTGACACAAGAGTTCGCGATCTTACAGAAGATGAAGTTTCAACACTCAGAGCTGAGATTGACAACTATAATGTTGAAGGTGATCTCCGTCGTGATATCGCTCTTGACATCAAGCGTCTCATTGAAATCAACTGTTACAGAGGTCTTCGTCACAGGAAAAACCTTCCTGTCAGAGGACAGCGTTCAAAGACAAATGCCAGAACAAGAAAAGGTCCCAGAAAGACCATGGCAAACAAGAAGAAATAATAAGATTATCGAAAGTCTTTACGCTTGTGCGTGAAGCTCCCTTAAATTCAGGAGGTGAAAGTTACTATGGCAAAGGCAGTCAAGAAGACCAGACGTCGTAGAGAAAAGAAAAATATTGAACGTGGTGCGGCTCATATCAAGTCAACCTTTAACAATACAATCGTTACCATCACTGACGTTGCAGGAAACGCAATTTCATGGGCATCAGCAGGTGGTTTGGGATTCAGAGGTTCAAAGAAGAGCACTCCTTTTGCTGCTCAGATGGCAGCAGAAACAGCTGCAAAGGCAGCTATGGAACACGGTCTCAAATATGTTGAAGTATACGTAAAAGGCCCCGGAAGCGGCAGAGAAGCAGCTATTCGTGCTCTCCAGGTTGCAGGCCTTGAAGTTAATATGATTAAGGATGTTACACCCATTCCTCACAACGGTTGCAGACCCCCCAAGAGAAGAAGAGTGTAATTTCAGGAGGTGAAATAGAATGGCAAGATATACAGAATCCGTTTGCAGAATTTGCAGACGTGAAGGTACAAAATTGTTCCTCAAGGGCGACAGATGTTTCACTGACAAGTGCGCTGTTGCAAGAAGAGCATATGCTCCCGGTCAGCATGGCCAGGGCAGAAGAAAGCTTTCTGAGTATGGAACACAGCTCAGAGAAAAACAGAAGGTTAGACGTGCTTACGGCATTTTGGAAGGTCAGTTCGCTCATTACTTCGAAATGGCTAACAAAATGGCAGGCGTTACAGGTGAAAACTTGCTTTCATTGGTTGAAAGACGTCTTGACAACGTTGTTTACAGACTCGGTCTGGCTGTTTCAAGACCCGAAGCAAGACAGCTCGTTTCTCACGCACACTTTTTGGTAAATGGCAAAAAGGTTAACATTCCTTCATACCTTGTTAAGGTTGGCGATGTTATCACTGTTTGCGAAACAAGCCGTTCAAGCGCTAAGTTTGATGCAGTTCTCGCATCAACAGAATCAAGAATTGTTCCCAAGTGGCTTGATATGAACAAGGACACTCTCGAAGGTAAGGTTATCGCTTTTGCTGAAAGAGATGACATTGATCTTCCCATCGAAGAACACTTGATTGTTGAATATTACAGCAAGTAATAAACTGTATCCGAGCGTTTGCCGTTTTTTGCGGCAGTTTCATAAAATTTGCACAGCCCTGACGGATGTATATGTGTATGTCCGGAAAGTGAAGCAAGGTTTTTCCTTGCGGGATGCGGAATTTCCGACTTCCCTGTGTTAATGAAGATGAGTAGGAGGGCTAAATATGATAGAAATAGAAAAACCAAGAGTTGAATGTGTTCATGTTTCGGATGACAATAGCTATGGTAAGTTTGTTGTTGAACCCTTGGAAAGAGGATACGGCACAACTTTGGGTAACTCGCTCAGAAGAATTCTGCTTTCATCCCTTCCCGGTGTTGCGGTTAATTCTGTTAAGATTGACGGAATTCTCCATGAATTTTCAACAATTCCCGGTGTTACTGAGGATGTTACAGAAATTATCCTTAATATAAAGAAACTGGCGATTAAACTTCATTCAGACGGTCCTAAGACAATTTACATCAATCATGAAGGTGCCGGCGAGATTTGTGCCCGTGATATCAAGTGCGATTCCGATGTTGAAATCATCAACGGCGATTTGCATATTGCAACGCTGAATGAAGATGCGAAACTGTTTATGGAAATCGTTATTGACAGAGGTCGTGGTTATGTTTCTGCTGACAGAAACAAGCAGCTTCTTCAGCCTGTTATCGGGGTTATTCCGGTTGACTCAATTTATACACCTGTTTTGAAGGTGAACTACACCGTTGACAATACCAGAGTTGGTCAGATAACTGACTTCGACAAGCTTGTTCTTGAAGTTTGGACCGATGGCACAATCAATCCCCCCGATGCAGTTAGCTTGGGCGCAAAGGTGCTCAACGAGCACTTGAATCTTTTCATAGATTTGTCTGAAAGCGCAAAGAATGCAGAAATCATGATTGAAAAAGAAGAAAGCAAGAAGGAAAAAGTTTTAGAGACAACAATCGAAGAACTTGATCTTTCGGTTCGTTCTTACAATTGTTTGAAGCGTGCAGGTATCAATACTGTTCAGGATTTGACAAACCGCAGCGAGAACGATATGATGAAGGTTAGAAACCTTGGTCGGAAGTCTCTCGAAGAGGTTATCGCAAAGCTTGACAGCATGGGACTTGCTCTTACATCAAACGAAGACTAATTTCCCAAGGGCGGTTGCCTTTGGTTGAAGCATTTTATTGAAAGAGGTGATAGTATGGCACACCAGAGAAAGTTGGGTAGACCCACTGATCAGAGAATTGCAATGTTAAGAAGCATGACAACTTCTTTCCTGGAAGCAGGTAGAATTGAAACAACAACTACCAGAGCTAAGGAAGTTCAGAAGTTGGCTGAAAAAATGATTACTCTCGGCAAAAAGAACACACTTCACACAAGACGTCAGGCTCTTGAGTTCATCACAAAGGAAGACGTTGTTACAAAGTTGTTCGCTGAGATTGCACCCAAGTACGCTGAGCGTAACGGTGGTTATACAAGAATTATGAAGGTTGGTCCCAGACGCGGTGACGCTGCTGAGATGGCAATTCTGGAGCTTGTGTAATTAAATTTATGAATTATGGCGGTTCTGAAACAGGAACCGCCATTTTTTTGAAAAGAATAAAGAATAAATGAGGATGCTTTGCGTTGCAAAGCTTTGATAAAATAGATTTTCAGGGAAGGAGTTTGAGGATGTATGAAAACAAAACTTTGTATTTTTGATATGGACGGGACTTTGGTTAACACCATTGATACCATTGCGTATTTCGGGAACACTACACTTGAAAATTTCGGTATTGAGGCAATTCCCACAGAACATTATAAACTTTTTGTGGGCAACGGTTCAAGGGTTCTGATTGAAAGAATGCTTGAATTCAGAGGCGTGAAGCCTGACGATATCGGTGAAATTCATAAGTGGTATATGAATAAGTACGACAATGACTTTATGTATCTGACAAGAGCCTATGACGGAATAATTCCTATGCTGAAAGCTCTTAAAGCAGCAGGAATAAAGACAGCGATTTTGTCCAATAAGGATGACGTGACTGCCAAAAAGGTTTCGGATGAACTTTTTGAAGCAGGACTCATTGATTTGTGTCTTGGAGCAAGACCGGGAAAAGCTCTGAAGCCTGACCCGGAATCCGTTCTTGAGATTATTGAGAAATTTGGAGTTGAAAAGTCGGATTGCCTTTACATAGGTGACACGGCTACCGATATTCAGACGGCAAAGAACGCAGAGCTTTACTCAATAGGTGTTCTTTGGGGATTCCGTGATGAAGCGGAGCTGAGAGGTGCAGGCGCAGATGTTATTGTTTCTGACCCTATGAAGATTGCTGAAATTGCTGTGGGATAATTTCTCTAAGCGAAGGAATACAGAAAAGGGAGATGTCGGTTTATACCAACATCTCCCTTCGTTTTGATGTTATTTGTCTGATAATCTTTGAAGTCAATTCTATTGATTATAACAAAGAATCAGACCCGCATTCAGTGCTTTTTTTTGTAAATCTTGTTTTTCTAACTCTTTTTTCTGTTTTTCAAGGACTTTTGACAAATCAAAGGTTGTTATGCATTTTTCATCCACTTTGGTTGCTCTACATATAAATTCATGAATACCCATATAATTGCCTCCCGAAAAAATAGTAAAAATATTTATCTAAGCCAATTATACCATAGGGGAGTTTTTGTTGTCAACAATATGCTAGAAAAATTTTCGCTAAGAGTTATTTGCCCATTTCAAGGAGCTTTTCTGCCATCTTGCGTCCGGCTTCCTTTTCAAGACGGTTTGAACCGGGACGTGATTCATAAATTGTGTCATAAATAAGTTCGGGAGCTACAACATAGCCCATTGCCATATTTGACATTGATGCGACCATATTTTTCTTCGTGTCGGTGCCTTCCTTTACGATATCGCCAAAGTGGCTGAAAATTTCCCCGGGGAATGCATAAAGCTTGAAGTTACCGATTTTGATAACCTGAAGGGGTATGTCAAACACAAGGGGATTTGTGTCGAGGAAGTCCAGAAGGCGGTTTGCCATCGCAAGAGCATATTGGTCGGGGTCAGTGTTGTCTGCCGCAATCTTGATGCCGGGGATTTCCTTTATTGTTGCTCTGATGTGCTTTGCATTGTCGATATCTTCCTGTGTAACCTCACGTCTGTTCAGCTTGATTGTTTCAAATTTTGATGAAACATTGTCACCGCAGACGGGTTCTGCTTCCTTTTCGATTTTCAGAAGCTCATCTGCAAGAAGACGTCCCATATGACGGTAGTGGAAGGGGTCGGTGATGGGCTGTTTTACGTTGAAGTGGTTGATGTTGCCTGCTGTTCCCATAAAGAACACGGTCACGAAATCATCACCGTATTTTTTCTTCATAATTTTTGAAACTTCAGCAGGGTAGTCGCCGCTGTATTCTGTTCCGTCAACGCAGTCAAGGTGACAGTCATAGGTGAATACCATACCCTTGGGGTTGCCGTTCTTGTCATAAACAAAGAGTGCGGGAACAGACTTGTCGATTTCTGCTGTGGGACCTATGATATCGGGGTTCAGAACTCCGGGGTTTGTTCGGGGCGTTGAATTCTTCATTATGTAGTCACGGCAGAAGGAAATTCCGTCAACATAGCCACGTGCAAAGGTTATAGTACATTCTTCCAGTCTCTTGTATGCAAGGGTTACGCAGTCTGCCATAAGCTTTGAGAAAACGGTGTAGTATTCTCTCTGATTTTCCAATGCATCGGGGTCGCCGTTGTAGTCTGCACGGGGAATTCCCGTGTGGGTGTGAACACCTGAAAACAGAACATTTTCGGGCTTGATGCCTGTGAACCTTTCGATTCTGCCGACAATCATATCACGAACTTCTTTTTCAGCAAATGCGCCATCGAGAACCAGCATTGCAACGGTTTCGCCGTTGGATTCAACAACCATTGCCTTTGCAAAAAGTCTGTCCTTTACGTTGCTTCCCTGACGAAGATTGAAGTATCCGGGAAGAAAACATCCCAGTGGGGGTGTTATTTCTTTTTCATAAAATCCAACTCTGAACATAGTATTAGCTCCTTTTTGAAGATTAATTTCTATATAAAAAGTATACTACTCAGCAAATTATTCGTCAAGGAACAAATGTGACAAAAAATCGCCTTTGCGGTTGAAAAAGGAAAAGTTTTTATAAAGTCAGTTTGTCGGTTGGAAGGCATTATACGATGCAGGGGATATATTTGTGTGTTACGGAGTTGCAAGAAATCAGCGATAACTTTGAAGTTATTGCACCCTATTATATTTGATTATTTACATTGAGATATTATTGTGATAAAATGGAAATAACCTTACTTGTGGCAGGAGGAGAATTTATGAACTCAAACACACATTATACACCAACTGAAAACGGCTTTGCCATCAGCGGCAGTGCTGAGGTTTTCAACCGTACACTCTACGGTTCACATAAAAATGATGATAAATCAGGTCGCTTTCTGACCTTTGCAGGGGATGCACCTTTGTTTATGGGGGCGGTTGTTGACTGGAACAAGGGTCTCACCACCTTGCAGGAAAAAAGCGGTGTTCTTTGCAGCGGTCTTGCCATAACACCCGGTCGGCGTTCAGGCTTTTATTACTCCAGGGAAATTGACCAGACGTCACGTTGGTTTCACAATTCTGACGACGTTCTTGCGGAATTCAAAAACGGCTGGATGGAATATGAGCTTTCTCAGATTTCTTCCTGGTTCCCTGATGTTCGTGTTAAGATAGAAGCCTACCCTTTGCTTCCCGATGACGGATATCTTGTTCATTATCATATAACCACCGACCAGAGAGTGCATTTCGTTGCAGGCTTTGGCGGATTAACTCCTCCAAAAGGACGTTTTGAAATGAAGGGGGTTCCGGAGCGGAATTTTTCGGCTGAGGACACAAGGGATAATGTGGTTGAAATTGGTGATGGCCGTGCCTGCATAGCTTGTCCTGACGGAAAAACAATGAGGGTTGCCGCGAGCTTCCCGGCAGAGTTCTCCTTGGGTTCAGCAAAGGAAATGGCAACGCCTTATGCAAGTACCTTTCTTGGAAGCAGTCCCGAAAATGAAAATGACAAGGTTGTGAAAATTTCCGCGGTGATTGAGCCTGAACAGGTTCTTGACGGATACATTATTGCAATATCCAATTCCAACGACGAAACTCTGGACAATTGGCTCGCAATGAAAAATCCCATTGGCTATATTAAAGAACAGATATATACAAAATTTGCTTGTATTGATGTTGCAACTCCCGAAAGATTTCTTGACCTGACCGTTGCACCCACAGTAATTGCAATGGATTCATCCTGGCACAAGGAGTCATTCTATCACGGAGCCTTTGCCTTCCATGCACCTTATCTCGGCTGGAGAAACTGGTATGCTCCCACCGCTCTGGGTTGGGGCGACAGAGTTGCAAAAAATATGGAAATGTACCTCAGATACATCACTCACGGTGACGTGAAGGATGAACGTGTGTGGTATGACGACATCCCCATACCTGACGGTGAGGACAAGTTCGACAAGAGATTCCATAATCTTGAAAATACCGTGGGAAGACTTCCTTCACATTTCAACTATACCGGCACAGGGGAGCCTGAATACGGACCTTACAATATGCAGGAATGTGCCTTTGATATGCTTCTGTATTACATTGAGTGGACAGGGGATTTTGACTTTGCCGAGAAGCATTATGATGACCTTTGCTCAATGGTTGAATGGGAAACAAGAATTTTTGACCCGGACAATGACGGGCTCTATCAGAATCTTCTGAATACCTGGATTTCAGACGGACACAACTATAACGGTGCAGGCTGTGCACAGTCAACCGCATATAACTACCGTGCAAATTTTGTTATGGCTAAAATTGCAAAGAGACTTGGCAAGGACAGCGAAGTTTTTGAAAAGCGTGCGGAAAAAATCAAAAAGGCACTCAATGAAAAGCTGTGGATTGCAAATGACGGTGTTATTGCTGAATCCCTTGACACAATCGGAAATTGTCAGATTCACCCATCTGTTGAGCTTGCAACAATCTACCATGTGATTGATTCGGATATGATTGACGATTTCAGGGCGTACAGAACCTTGAGATATACCGAAAAACATCTCAAGAGTGTTGAGATACCCGGAACCGAAGGCAGACTTTGCTATTCTTCAAACTGGTTGCCTAAACAGTATTCAAACTGCGGAATCTTCCCCTCGGAAAATGCACATCTGGCACTTGTTTATTTCAAGCTGGGTCTCAAGGAGGAAGGCAAGAAAATCCTTGACGGCATTGCAGGCTGTTATTTCACCGGCAAGAACCCCGGACTTGCGGCACATATTCAGTCGCCAAGGGGAACATCCGATTTCGGAGACCTTGACTTCTCGGATGTTTCCAGCACATATCTTCGTCTTGTGGTGGAAGGCTTGTTTGGGATCAGAGTGAATAATCTTGATAATGTTGTCCGCATTGAGCCGGGCTTCCCTGAGGCTTGGGAACAGGCGAGCCTCACCCTCAAGGATATTGCCCTTCACTATAACAGACGTGGGAATCAGGAGATTTTCAATATTCATTGTGATAAGAAGGAAACAAAGAGAATCAGAATTCCTATGCGGTCTTCGGACGTTGAAACCGTGATGATTGACGGAGAGGCAGTGCCTTATGAAATTGTTGCGGCTCCAAATAACAGCTTTATTATTGTTGAAACCCAAAACTGCGGCAGATTCCAGCTTCGTGTGACGCACGGATATAGTGCTGTTCCCACCGTTGTTGTTCCCGAAAACGTTCTTTCAGGCAATAAGCTCGCTTTTGAAGTTAAGGGTGGAGAAATTAAAGATGTATTTGATGTTTCCGAGACTCTTGAAAAAATAAAAATTGTTGGCAACAAGGTTTACGCAAAAGCAAAGGATGTGTCGGGTGATCACACACTCTTTATCCGTGTTACATCAGGTGACTATGATGCCTGGATTGCGGCAGATTATGATATTATCGTTGAAGAAACCGTTGAAGAGCCTCTTGAAGAAAAGCTCTTTGAGACCGTTGATATCAGCAAATTCTTCAACTGTAATATGAAGGACGTTCACGAAAAGGCATACACAAGCCCCAGACCAGAAGGATTTTCCATGAGCCTGTTCCAGAATGGGCGTTATTCCCACAACTGGAACCAGTATGGCAGAGGCGTGGCTTATGTCGACGATTCCATGTTCAGAAATTCAGGAGGTACGGTGATTTCTCCTTCGGGAATACCATTCGCAACACCTGCCGAAAGTGAAAACTTGGCTTGCGTTTCAATTTATGATGTATTCCCAACCGAAATTACCGTACCCCTTGACGGAAAGGGTCAGGAAATTGCTGTTCTTTTTATTGCAAGTGCATACTGTATGCATTCGCATATTGAAGGTGTGCGGATGACAGTAACTTATGCTGACGGTACTTCTGATGTTAAAAAGCTGGTGTATCCCTTTAATTACGATGACTGGCTCACATCTGCCTTGACAACCGAGGCTGAGATTTTCTATTTCAGCAATTTCAACCATGCAACGGTGCAGAGGCTGAGGATTGACCCAACCAAGGAATTGGCAAACATAAAGATTGAAGCTGTTGCAAACGAGGTTATCTTTGGAGTTGCAGGTCTCAGCATAAGCAGATAAGGGTTCTTCTGTAAGTTCGGGATGACAGTTATCGCTTTTATTGACAATATCTCCAAAATGTGATAGATTTTATATATGTTTAAATGTTAATAAGGTGTAAAAAGAAATAATCCGGCGAAGACGTATCACTGTCTGGTAACTTTTGATGAGTTGAGCCGGAAAGACAAAGAGAAAGACGATGACTAATGAGCCGGGAAAATAATATATCAGAGAAAATTCGTTCATTTGTAAAAACAAACATTGTGATGATTATAGCTTTTTTTGCAGCAGTTATCACCAGTATAATAGTGCCGATAGACAAGCATTATGCAGGGTATTTTGATTATAAGACTCTGACCTGTTTGTTCTGTGTTCTGGCGGTGGTATGTGCCCTCAAGAATATAAGCTTCTTTTACATACTTGCCAGAAAAATCGTTCAGAAGTTTAAAAACGCAAGAATGGCTATATTGGTGCTCGTGTATATAACCTTTATCGGGTCTATGCTGATTGCAAACGATATGGCACTTCTGACCTTTCTGCCTTTGGGGTACTTTGTTCTCACCACAACGGAAAAGCAGAAGTATATGGCATTTACGTTTATTATGCAGAATATCGCCGCCAATCTGGGTGGAATGCTGACACCCTTCGGCAATCCGCAGAATCTTTATCTTTATACAAAGTTCGAGATTCCCAATCTGGAATTTATGGGAATAATGGCATTGCCCTTTGTGGTTTCGGTGGCACTGATTACCCTTTGCTGTCTGATTTTTGTAAAGCCTGAACCCCTCAGCTTGCCTGACGAAAAGATTGTTCTGAAGCCCGGCAGAACGGCTTTATACCTTGTTCTGTTTGCTTTGTCAATCGTTATAGTTTTCCGAGGTATCCCTTACTGGGTTGGCTTGATTGTTATACCTGCGGTTCTTATGCTTGTTGACAGAAAAGCCTTGAAAATGGTTGACTACGGGTTGTTGTTCACCTTTGTTTTTTTCTTTGTCTTTGCGGGGAATATGGCACGTATTGATGCGGTGCGGAATCTGTTTTCTGATTTGCTGGCAAAGAACACCCTTTTGTTCAGCGTGGCTTCCTGTCAGGTTATAAGTAACGTTCCTTCTGCAATACTGCTGTCTCAGTTCACCGGGAACTATGCTGATTTGCTGGTTGGTGTGAATATTGGCGGTGTGGGAACCCTTATTGCATCATTGGCAAGCCTTATAACCTTCCGTGAGTATACCAAGCATAATCCGGGGAAAACAGGATATTATGTTGGGATGTTCTCGCTGTTTAATTTCGGATTTCTGATAATTCTTACGGCTTTGATGTTTTTTGTAAAAGCTTTTTGATATAGTATAAATGATAAAAAGTAAAGGATTTTTGTTTTTTGGAATGGATAAATCCATTCCCTGCAATGTATTTTAATTAAACCTCTTGCAGCAGAGCAGGTTTTGGACAGAATAACGCCCTTTCGGATTTCCGAAAGGGCGTGTTATTATCTTTTTTTGCCTATGGTTTCGCCTTCGAAGAACTGACGTTCAACGGTTATGGTATGTTTTGAAACATTGTTTTTCTTGGCAAGAATTCGGTAAAGCAGATGAATCGCTTCGGAACAGAGCTCTTCAAGATGCATTTTTATGCAGGAAAGCTTCAAGTTCCCATAGGGAGTGGTGTTGATGTCGTCAAGGCACACAACGGAGATATCTTCGGGGACACGGAGGTTTTCTTCGCTGAGTCTTTGGAGAATCCCCACTGCGATGTGGCTGTATGCCGCAAAAACTGCTGTGGGAAGACTGCTCTTTTTGAGCATTTCGTCAATGCCGTGGTATCCGCAATCCTGGAATCTGTAATCATTGATGGACACATATCGGGGATTGTTGGCAACTCCGCATCTTGCGGCGGTGTTGCGGAAAATTTCATATTCCTTTGTGGTGTATTTTTCGCCCACAAAGCCAATGTTGTGGTGCCCGTTGCGGAGCAGAAGGTTGATGCTTCTGTTCAGGGCGTCGCCCATATCGGCATAAATTGCGTGGACATCACCGTTTGCTTTTTCAAGACCGATTTGGATGATGGGTATTTCGGTGGAAATTTTTATTTTTGAAACAGGTTCAACCACAATGATTCCGTCGGCGTGGGCATATTTTATGTAATAATCAATCAGTTCTGCCTGTTTTTCGGGCGAGAAGTTGCTGACGGAAAGAAGCATTGTTCCGCCACGTTGAGTGATTCTTTTTTCAAGGTATGTTGCCATCTGGGTATAATGAACACCTTGTACCTCAGGACATATTACGGCAATGAGTTTTTTGTTGTATTTGGGTTTGTAATACTTTTCGTAGCAGCCTGTTTCTTTTGCGATTTTCATTATCTGTTCTTTTGTTTCTTTGCTGATTTCGGGACTATCCGAAAAAGCTTTTGAAACGGTTGAAACAGCTACGTTGGCAAGCTTAGCTATTTTTGCAAGTGTCACGGCACACCTCCGAAAATTTTCGTAATTTTTATACAAAACACATTTAATGAGGTCAGTATAACATAATAGTTATCATATTTCAAGCAATTTTAAGATTTCGAAAAAGTTTCGTAGAATTTAAGGTTGACAATGTTGTTTTAAAAAGATATAATTCAATTATGAGAATTACTGTGGTGAATTGTGTCGCAAATGACGGTGCAATTTTCCACAGATAACGGTCTGTTTGTCTGCGACAGATGCGAAAAATTCAATATTGCAGGCGGAAAGGCGACATTGTTATGAAAGCAATTATTAATGCAACATTGGTTATGCCTGACCATTATATTCCCGATGCAACTCTCATCATGGACGGTGACAGAATTGTTGATTTTGGTAGAAAAATGGCAGTTCCCGAAGGTGCGGACGTTATTGATGCTCAGGGTAACTTTGTTGGTCCCGGACTTATTGATATACATACTCATGCTGATGGTAATACATATTTCCATGAAGATCCCGTCAAGTGTTCAAAAACACTTCTTGAACACGGTGTGACCTCGGTTCTTCCTGCGCTTTATTATAATATGAACAAGCAGGAACATCTTGATGGAATCAAGAAATATAAAGATGCAATTGCAAATGGTGAATGCCGGAACATCATAGGTGTTTATATGGAGGGTCCTTATCTCAACCCTGATTATGGCTGTGAGAAGGAGACGAATGCCTGGAAGGATGCAATCATTGAAAAGGAATATGCTGAGATTGTTGAAGCTTCGAAGGGCTTCGCAAAGGTATGGTGCGTTGCTCCCGAAAGAGAAGGAATTTTGGATTTTGTTAAGTATGTGAAGAGAGAAATTCCTGAAATCGTTTTTTCTGTTGCTCACTCAGAAGCAACTCCCGAACAGATTGAAGCTTTGATGCCTTATGGTCTCAAGCTTGGTACTCACCACACAAATGCGACTGGCACTCTTGAAAATTACCCCGAAGTTCGCGGCGTTTGCGTTGATGAAACAGTAAACTACAACGATGGTATCTATGCGGAATTGATTGTTGATTCCTTTGGTGTTCACGTTCATCCTTATATGATTCGTCTTGTGAAGAAAATTAAGGGTCAGGACAAGATTATTCTCATTTCGGATTCTTTTGTTGCTGACGGACCTCCCCTTCCGGGACTTGAGGAAGCATTCGACATTAACTTTGACTGGGGCGGTGATATTGCCGGCTCAAAGTTGACTTTGGATGTTGCTTGCCGTAATATGATGGTTCACACAGGTGGTTCGATTTGTGATGTGTTCAAATATGCATCACTCAATCCCTCACGTCTTTTGAATATGCCCGAAATCGGTCAGATTAAAAAAGGCAATCTTGCGAACTTAATCATTGTTGATCAATGGTTTAATGTTAAAAATACTATATTAAAAGGAGAAATTGTAAAATGAGTTTTATTACAGATCCCGCAACAAAATTTGATTTTCAGCCTCATGAGTTTGTTCCTTTCAAGGACAAGGCAGTTTGCGAATATGTTCGCAGCCTCAGCGGCAAAGATCTTGAAAAGAGAGAAGATTGGTGGCATCCCGAATTTAATGTAAAGGTTATGATGAACCCCCATCCCGTTCTCATTGCAACACTTTTCTCACGTCTTAAGGCTGCATCAGAAGCAGGTAAGAGCTTCACTATGATCCTCGGTAACCCCGAACCTGATACATATATTCCTCTTGCACAGCTTATCAACTACTTTGGCGTTGACTGTAGCAAGGTTCACCTTGTTGCAGAGGATGAATGGGCTGATGAAAACGGCAACATCGCTCCCATTACATACGAAGCAGGCTTTGCGCATTCTATGATTAAGTATCTCTACTATCAGATTGATGAAAAGCTCCGTATGCCCATGGAAAATGTTCACTTCCCCACAAATGCAAACATCAAGGATTATTCAAAGATTATTGATGATATCACAGAAGGAACAGGTGCTGATATTGCATCAACATCTCCCGGTTGGGCAGGTCATATGGCATTCGTTGATCCTATTCCCGAATTCATCGGCAGCGGTGACATCGAAGAATGGCTCAATCAGCCTGCACAGATCGTAAAGCTTCACCCCATGACAATTATGCAGAACTCACTGAACGGTACATTCGGTCAGTCAGGTGATATTGCAAACGTTCCTCCCTGCGCTGCAACAATCGGACCTCTCGATGTTATGCGTGCAAAGGAAAGAATTGAGGTTCATGCACTTGCAACTTGCGGTACCTTCTCATCATGGCAGAGAATGACCAGCCGTCTTTGCACACATGGTCCCATCACACCTTACCTCCCCAGCACAATGCTTCAGACAAAGAAGACTCAGGTTTATATCAGTGAAGAACTTGCAGCTCCATTCGAATGCTGGGAAAAAGTTGGATATTAAGATTTCGCAAGAAACCTTTTTTATCAAAAACGCAACCACAAGAGCCACAGCGAAAGCTGTGGCTTTTGTGGTTTCATATGTACTTGCGTCGCAACAGGAGCTATGCAGTTGCACAAAAAAAGTGTGTAGCTTAATTGAAAGAGCTACACACTGAAAAATGCGCAACTCGATCGCTACCACACGAAATTTGTCAATACTTCCACAGTACGCCAAAATAAGAGTACGCATTTTTACCAAAAAGTAAAAAGGGTACTATGGAAAACTATAAAATTTCGTGTGGTGATATTATTATAACATTTTTTATAAAGAATTACAATACATTTTTTGCTATATTTATTGTTTTATTCACGTTGTTTTCACGTTTGATGAGATATAATCAAAGTGTAAAGCTCGGAAAACAAAGAAAATAATATTATTTTGAGAGAGGATGCAGAAAGATGCCAAGAACAGAACTAAGGATAAAAACTAAGTATGATATGAATTATGTATCAAATTTGGCAGATGCCATTTTGAAAGCCCACAAATACAGTCTGAAATTATTGCGTGGAGAACAGGTTTGGGCAAAGGGCGACGGAGTGGTTCTGAAGCAAAGCTGCTTTTCATACCGATTTGAGAACGGAGAGCTGGTTGTTGAAGGATGGCTTTATGATTCCATTACGGGCGAAAGCAATCTGGAGGGCTTTGTGGGGATTGTTTTAAAGAAAAAAATGAAATCAATTATGATTGAAATTAAAAATGCTGTCTGAGAGAATTTATTTGAAAAAATATTGCTCCTTTAATATAAAATAAAACCATATTGCCGCGGCGAAAGCTGCGGCCTTGTGGTTTTTTGACCGTTATTTATCTTGCAATGATAGAGATTTTATGGTAGTATATACTTATATTTTAGGGCCGGGTGATTTTATGCTTTGGGAAAATTTGAGAGAAGAAGAATTTGAGGATGCCATAAAGGAGTCAAAGGGGCTTTG
>JAZNLK010000138.1:0-10745 GCA_045579055.1 Clostridia bacterium | reverse complement strand
ATCTTGTATATCCCCTTATCAAAACCAAAGGTTTTAGTATATTCAGTAGGACGAAGTCCGATTTTCATATAATCACCTCTTTCTGTAGTTTTACCATAACATATACACGAAGTCAATATAAAAAACTTTCATAACAGACTTGATTTTTAAAACAATATATGCTATACTTTTAGGGCTGTCAAAAGAAGTAAAATGTCAATCGGGGTGTGGCGCAGTTGGTAGCGCGCGACGTTTGGGACGTCGATGCCGCAGGTTCGAATCCTGTCACTCCGACCAATAATCGCGGTTTGGACCGCAGTTGAAGCCGCAGGGGAAACTCTGCGGCTTTCTTCATACTTGCAAGGAGGGCGTTATGGCTGAAAAGAAAGAAAAACACTATGTGAGCGATAATGCTCAACTTATGGCTGAATGGAACTGGGAAAAGAATAATGAATTAAATTTCGATCCTAAAATATTAACTGTTGGTAGCGAAAAAAAAGTATGGTGGAAATGTGGTAAAGGGCACGAATGGCAAGCAATGATATCCAATAAAAACAAGGGGCATGGATGCCCATATTGTGCAGGTAAAAAAGTTTTAAAAGGATATAATGATTTACAAACAGTTAATCCAACTTTAGCAAAAGAATGGAATTATGAAAAGAACACCAGCTTAAAACCGGAAAATTTTACTGCGAATAGTGGGCAAAAAGTATGGTGGATGTGTGATAAAGGACATGAGTGGAATGCAACGATAGACAGTAGAAGCAAAGGGAATGGATGCCCATATTGCTCAGGTCGAAAAGTTTTAAAAGGATATAATGATTTACAAACGATTAACCTAACATTAGCGAAAGAATGGAATTATGAGAAAAACAACGGCTTAACCCCTATGGATGTAACATCTAATAGTAATAAAAAAGTATGGTGGCAATGTAGTAAAGGACACGAGTGGCAAGCGAAGATTTCGCATAGAAACAACGGTGTTGCGTGCCCTATTTGTAATTCTGAACGCAGCACTTCTTTTCCTGAATATGTGCTTGTATATTATCTTAAAAAATGTGGTTTGGAGGTAATACATTCATATAAGGAACAAGGTTATGAATTAGATATATATATTCCGTCGAAAAAAATCGCCATTGAATATGATGGGTATTTTTGGCACAAAAACAAAGGAAAAAAAGATTTAGAGAAAAATTTCAAGTGTGAAAAAGATGGGATTAAGTTATATAGAATAAGAGAGGGCCTACCACCATTGAATGACACTTCAATAGATTATGTTATTCAAAGGGAACAAAAAGATTTACCAAAAACACTTGAAGAGATCTTAATTGCTATAATTGGAACTAGTGTTGAGGTTGACATAGAAAAAGATGCTATTGATATAGAAAATTTGCGAGAATATACTGAAAAAGAAAGTTCTCTTTTGTTTTCTAACCCAGAAATAGCAAAAGAATGGAATTATAAAAAGAACGGTAATTTAAAACCTGAACATTTTGCTGCTAATAGCAATAAAAAAGTATGGTGGAAATGCAATAAAGGACACGAATGGCAAACAACGATAGCAAGTAGAAACAGCGGATACGGATGTCCATATTGTTCAGGACTATATGCTATAAAAGGTGAAACTGACTTACAAACAGTTAATCCCACTTTAGTAAATGAGTGGAATTACGAAAAGAATGGTAATTTGAAGCCCGAACAATTCACGGCGAATAGCGGTGAAAAAGTATGGTGGAAGTGCAATGAAGGACATGAGTGGCAAGCAAAGATATACCATAGAAACACCGGAAGTGGATGTCCTTATTGTTCGGGTCGATTTGCTGTTAAAGGTAAGAATGATTTGCAAACAGTTAATCCAACTTTAGCAAATGAATGGAATTATGAGAAAAACAACGGATTAACACCTATAGACGTAATGCCTAACAGCGGAAAGAAAGTATGGTGGATATGTAGCAAAGGACACGAATGGCAGTCATCGATAGCTCATAGAAACAATGGATGCGGATGCCCATATTGTTCAGGTAGAAAAGTTTTAAATGGTTATAATGATTTGCAAACAGTTAATCCAACTTTAGCGAAGGAATGGAACCATGAAAAAAACAATGGATTAACACCTGCGGATGTAATGCCCAACAGTAATAAAAAAGTATGGTGGAAGTGTAGCAAAGGACATGAATGGCAAGCGATTATAGGTAATAGAAATAAAAGACGCGGTTGCCCATATTGTTCAGGGCGAAAAAAACAATAATACATAAGAAATTCAAAGTGACCCCCACAAATTTCAAATGACCCCACGATATAGTGTCGAAAAGACAAAATTAGTTATTGTATCAAAATATGCATTATTACCCAGAAAAAGCATCGACTTTGCCGATGCTTTTTTTAATGAAATACGCCTTTCGGCGTGTGAAATATTGCTTCGCAATGTGAAATAGCTTCGCTATGAAATATGCCTTACGGCATATGAAAAGGCAATTTTTTCATATTGAACAAAGTAAGATATTTCATTAAAAGTATTATTTGATTCTTTCAAAAAAACACTTTTGTTATATACAAATCCCTTAAAATAGTGTATACTATTATCAACATTCAACGAAAGGCTGAACTCAATGCGAAATCAAGTTATCGAAACAATCGAAAAAGAAAAAATAATAGTAATTGTCAGAGGCATAGAAAAAGAAAAGCTCCTTCCTCTTGCGGAAGCAATGTATAAAGGCGGAATCCGACTTCTGGAAGTGACCTACGATGCAAAAGGCGAGGTGACAGACGAAGAAACCGCCGCAAACATCAAACTCCTTGCAGATGCAATGAATGGCAGAATGTACATCGGAGCAGGAACTGTCCTCACCGAGAAACAGGTTGAACTCACCCATGCCGCCGGCGGAAAGTTCATAATTTCGCCGGATACATATGATGCCGTAATCAAAAAAACCCGTGAACTGGATATGGTTTCAATGCCAGGCTCATTTTCGCCATCCGAAGCTCAGGCAGCACACCGCTACGGTGCTGATTTCATCAAGCTGTTCCCCATAACCAGCTTTGGTCCCGAATATGTAAAAGCAACAAAAGCTCCCCTTTCGCACCTGAAATTTCTTGCTGTTGGCGGAGTTAATCTTGACAATATTCCCGAATATCTGAAGGTGGGAATATGCGGCTTTGGTCTTGGTTCAAACATTATTGATAAAAAAGCAATTGCAGACAGCGACTATGACAAAATAACAGCTCTTGCAGAGCTTTATGTGAAAGCGGTGAAATAAATGGCAAACTACATATCAATTGACGGTGGAACAACAAATACCCGAATTAGTCTTGTGACTGACAGCAAAATTATCGCAACAAAAAAGTATAACATTGGTGCGGGTGCAGGAACAGAGGGTAAAGAACGTCTGAAAGCCACTGTCAAACATGGAATTTCCGAACTCCTTTCCGAAAACAATCTGGGCGAAAAAGACATCAAAAGAATCCTTGCCTCAGGAATGATTACATCCGAATTCGGTCTGCACCTCCTCCCTCATACTCTTACACCTGTTGGAATAAAAGAACTGAAGGCGGCTTCCGAGGAAGTTTCAATTCCCGAAATATCCTCCATACCCTTTGTTTTTATGCGTGGAGTGAAAACCGACTGTAATTCTCTGGAAACTGCGGATATGATGCGCGGTGAAGAAACCGAGCTTATGGGGATTGCAAAGCCGGAATACGGAAAAAGTATATACGCACTTATGGGTTCTCACACAAAAATGATAAAAACCGACCCGGACGGAAAAATAACTGATTTCGTGACACTTCTCACAGGCGAATTCTGTGCGGCAATTGCAGGAAATACCATACTGAAAAACTCCTTTACTCTTGGCAATAATGAGTTATCCGAAGCATATCTTTTCAAAGGTTTTGAATACTGCCGTGAAAACGGCATTGGTGAAGCACTTTTCAAGGTAAGAATTCTCAGAAACCTTTTCAACTGTACCGAAGACCGTGCGTACAGTTTTTATCTTGGAGCCGTTTTGTGCAGCGATGCCGACTATGTACTGAAAAGTGATGTCGAAACCGTTGTGGTTGCAGGCAACAAAGCCCTGAGATGTGCTCTCGCATCCATTCTTAGTGAGTACTCTGTGGCAAAAATAGTAAATCTCCCTGACATCGAGGTTGAAAGCTCAGTTGTTTTGGGGCAGATCAAAATTTATGAAACCGAGATTTAAATCAAAAGAACTTTTTTCTCTTAATTTCATTTTTATCTGCTTGTTTCTCACATTCCATTGACTTTTCGATTTTTATACAATATAATTATTTAAACTAACTTATGGAGTTGATAATATGAAAAAATACTCAATCGGAATAGATTACGGAACGCTGTCTGCAAGGGCACTTCTTGTGGATATGACGGACGGTTCTGAAGTTGCAGTGTCAGAATTTGCGTATCCTCATGCAGTTATTGAAGGCAAATTCCTCGACGGAAGCGAGCTTGAAAAAACAACCGCACTTCAGCATCCTCAGGACTATCTTGACGCACTTCAGTATACACTAAACGATATCATTTCAAAATCTGGAATTTCAGCAGATGAGGTTGCCGGAATCGGTCTTGACTTCACCTCCTGCACAGTTCTTCCCGTAACAGAAGACGGAACACCCCTCTGCTTTCTTGACCAATTCAAAAACAATCCTCAGGCTTATGTAAAGCTCTGGAAGCATCACAGTGCACAGCCCGAAGCTGATGAAATCACTGCTCTTGCCGAAGCTGAAAATGCAAAATGGCTTGATACATACGGCAAAAAGGTTTCATCGGAATGGATTTTCCCCAAAATCTACGAAACACTCCACAAGGCACCCGAAGTTTATGAAAATGCTTTCAGATTTGTTGAAGCTGCAGACTGGCTTACATGGCAAATGACAGGTGTCGAAACACATAGTAGTTGCATGGCAGGCTACAAGGGGCTCTGGAACAAAGCTGAGAGCTATCCTACAAACGAATTCTGGGGCAAGCTTGACAGCCGCCTCGGAAACATAATCGGAACAAAGATTTCAGAAAATGTTCTCCCCACAGGCACAAAGCTGGGTGAAATTAACGAGTCGGGAAGCAAACTTACAGGCCTCGCAAAAGGCACAGCCGTTGCCGTTCCCATCATAGATGCCCATGCGGCACTTCCTGCGGCAGGAATCGTTGACAGCGGAAAGCTGATGCTGATTATCGGAACCTCCACTTGTCACATTGTTATGAGTGAAACCGACAAGCCCGTTGCAGGTATCTGCGGAAGCGTTATGGACGGCATCATTCCGGGTCTTGTAGCTTACGAAGCAGGTCAAGCGTGCGTTGGAGACAGCTTTGACTGGTTCATCAAGAACTGCGTCCCCGAAAAATACGCACTTGAAGCAAAGGCACAAAACAAAAATCTCTTCGCCTATGTAACCGAAAAAGCCGAAGGGCTGGAGGTTGGCGAAAGCGGCATTGTTGTTCTTGACTGGTGGAACGGAAACCGCACACCTCTTGCTGATTATGACCTGACAGGTCTAATTCTTGGTCTCACACTTCAGACCAAGCCCGAAGAAATCTTCCGTGGAATCATCGAATCCACCGCATTCGGCACAAAGGCAATTGTTGACCTTTACGAAGAAAACGGCATTGAAATAAACGAAGTCCACGCCGCAGGCGGAATTTCACAGAAAAATGCTTTACTGATGCAGATTTATGCCGATGTACTTGGCAAAGAAATCAAAATTGCAAGCAGCACCCAGGCAGGTGCAAAGGGCAGTGCAATCTTCGCCTCCGTTGCAGGCGGATATTTCGACAATGTTCAGAAAGCCGCAGATGTAATCGCCGACAAAAGCGAAAAAACCTATACTCCCAATCCTGAAAACACAAAGAAATACCAAAAGATTTACCGCGAATATGTAGAGTTGACCAATTATTTCGGAAAAGCCAACGACATAATGAAACGCCTCAAGAATTTGGACTAATTAATCGGTGCATTCAAAATGATAAATCCCTTTCGAATAATAGTGAATTTCTTTTTTCCGTCCCAATGTGTTTTTTGTGACGGAATACTGGAACCCAACACAAAAGAAAATATCTGTCACAAATGTAACCAAAAGCTTATCGTGAGAAATTCAGGGCTAAAGTGTTCAAAATGCGGCAAACCAATTGCAAGCTACGGCAAACGTAAAATATGTTACTTTTGCTATGACCGAAAAACCAAATACTTTGACCGTATCGTTTCTTCCTTTGAATACTCAGGACTTGTGAAGGCATCGATTTTGCGATACAAATCAAAAAATATCCCCGCATATGCTCCAACATACGCAAAGTTTCTTTCAGAGACTGTCACCGAGCACTACGGCAATATTTCATTTGATTTCATATGCAGCGCCCCCTCCCACACCGACAAAACCCGTGAACAGGGTTTTGACAACGTGGGGCTGATTTGCAAACATCTGTCAAAACAGCTGAACATACCCTTCCACAGCGATGCACTCAAAAAGATTCGTCAAACACCCCGGCAAACCGGGTTGGATTTTCACAAACGTGAAGAAAATCTCAAAGACAGTATGGAAGCAGTTTCCTCGGAAGTCTGCGAAAAAACTATTCTCCTTGTTGACGATGTGTGCACCACAAGAGCAACCGTAATTGAGTGCAGCCGTGCCTTGAAACAAGCAGGAGCAAAAAAGGTCTATGCAGTGACATTAGCCACAACCGCACGAAAAATAAAAAGGAACGATAATATCTTTTACATCAAAAACGAGGAAGTAATTCCGCCAATGTTATTAAGTTAAAGACAGCAAAAATGTCATTCTGAGCGTAGCCGCAAGGCGAAGTCGAAGAATCTTAATTGAGAGAAAGATTCTTCACTACGTTCAAAATGACATTTTATTTAACTTAATGACAGCGGCTTTCTGCCCCATCATTTTTTATTATCTTACCAATTCAATCAATTTGAGCATTTCTTCCTTGGTGTTCACCTTCATAATTGCATCACGCAGCTTTGCACCACCTTTTAGTCCCTTGATATACCATGCCATATGCTTGCGCGCTTCCTGAATCCCACGATAATCACCTTTATATTCAACAAGCAATTCCAGATGCTCACGCATTTTTGCCGCACGCTCCTCCAGAGTGGGGCGTGAAAGCTTTTCTCCCGTCTCAAGATAATGTATCACCTGCTCAAAAATCCACGGATTCCCCTGAGCACCACGTCCAATCATAATTCCGTCACATCCGGTGTATTCAAGCATATGCTTTGCACTTTCTTCGTCAACAATATCTCCGTTCCCGATAACCGGAATGGAAACAGCCTCCTTCACCGCCCTGATTATGTCAAGATCTGCAGTTCCGCTGTAAAACTGTTCTCTGGTTCTTCCGTGAACGGTCACAGCAGCTGCACCGTTTGCCTCAGCAATTTTCGCCATTTCAACAGCATTAACACACATATCGTTCCAACCCTTTCGGATTTTTACAGTCACAGGCACATCAACTGCCATAGCCACAGCAGCCACAATCTCACCGGCAAGCTCCGGGGTTCTGGAAAGTGCCGAGCCATCGCCACTTCCTGTAATTTTCGGCGCAGGGCAACCCATATTAATATCAATAAGCTCCGCCCCAAACTCCAGAGATTGCTGTGCAATGGAAGCAAGAACATCAGGCTCATGCCCGAAAAGCTGTGTTGCAACAGGCTTTTCCTCTTCCTCTGTGGCAAGCAGGTCGGCAGTCTTTCGGCTCTTGTAAAAAAGCCCCTTCCCCGACACCATTTCCGTATACATCAACCCCGGACCGAAGGGCTTTGTTATCATTCTGAATGCCTTGTCAGTTATCCCCGCCATGGGTGCCAGAAAGACATTGTTTTTCAGTTCAAGATTCTTTATTCTAAGCATATATTCCGCTCACTTTCTTTAACCTCATTATTTTATTACAATAACCTTCATTTGTCAATGTTTTATCCTTGACAACAGTACAAAATCAAGGTATAATTTAAATATAATGGGGGTGAATCGGCATCTTTCATTATAATATCATAAAAGCGGTGTAATAAAAATGGATAACAAAAGATTAACACAAGTCAAGAGGGTCGTAATCAAAGTCGGCACCTCCTCTCTGACTTATGAAACAGGAAAACTGAATATAAAAAAGATTGAAAGCATCGTGCGTGTGGTATCCGACCTTCGTAACCGAGGAATTCAGGTTGTTCTGGTCTCCAGCGGTGCTGTTGGTGCAGGCGTGGGCAAACTCAACCTTCCCGAAAAGCCTTCCGAAACCATAAAAAAACAGGCACTTGCCGCCATCGGTCAGGCAACCCTTGTTTCAATGTATGACAAATTCTTTTCGGAATACGGTCACTCCTCTGCTCAGGTGCTTCTGACAAAGTTTATTCTTGATGTTCCCGAGCGGTATCAGAACACAAAAACCACCTTTGAAACAATGTTTGAATACGGCGTTATCCCAATCGTCAACGAAAACGACGTTATCTCAACCTATGAACTGGAATTTGGCGACAATGACACACTGTCCGCCTATATTGCTGAACTGGTTGGTGCAGAGCTTCTGATAATCCTTTCGGATATTGACGGGCTCTACGACAGCAATCCTCAGGAAAACCCCGACGCAAAATTGATATCAGTGGTGGAATCGGTTGATGAATCAATATATTCAATCGCCGGAGGAGCAGGTAGCCGCAGAGGCACAGGGGGTATGATTACCAAGCTGAAGGCTGCTGAAATTGTTAATCCTGCAGGAATTGATATGATTATTACCAACGGTGCTCACCCCGAAAGAATATACGATATTTTTGAAGGTAACTCCGTCGGAACACTTTTTATGGGTCGCAAATAAGCAAATATACCAAACGAAAGTTTTCGCAAATATAAAATTTTGTTAAACTTTTGTCAGAAAACTATTGAAAATTTGCATAATATATGATAATATGTTAAACAAGGGAGAAGTTGAAAATTCTTCCATTTATGTATTTGTATTAAATTAATAGCATTTATATAAGGAGGTCAAAATAATGACTACAAACAAAAAAGTACTCACTTGGCTTGAAGAAATGAAAGCACTCTGCAAGCCCGCCAACGTTGTATGGATTGACGGATCGGAAGAGCAGCTTGAAGCTCTCCGTGCAGAAGCTGTTGCTACCGGCGAAATGATTAAACTCAACCAGGAAAAGCTTCCCGGTTGCTACTACCACAGAACAGCAGAAAACGACGTTGCTCGTGTTGAGGACAGAACATTCATCTGTACCGAAACAGAAGAAGAGGCAGGTCCCATCAACAACTGGATGGCTCCCGCTGAAATGTATGCGAAGCTCAACGCACTTTATGACGGTTCAATGGAAGGCAGAACAATGTACGTTATCCCCTATTCAATGGGTCCCGTTGGTTCACCCTTCTCAAAGATTGGTATCGAATTGACAGACAGTATTTACGTTGTTCTCAATATGGATATTATGACAAGAGTTGGCAAGGCTGTTGTTGACGCACTGGGCGAAGACGGTGACTTTGTTAAGTGTCTCCACGCAAAGAAGGACGTTAACCCCGACGAAAGATATATTGTTCACTTCCCCCAGGATAACACAATTATGTCCGTAAACTCAGCTTACGGCGGAAACGTTCTCCTCGGCAAGAAGTGCTTCGCCCTCCGTATCGCATCATATCAGGGTATGAAGGAAGGCTGGATGGCTGAACATATGCTCATCC
Source organism: Clostridia bacterium (assembly GCA_045579055.1). Classification (GTDB taxonomy): domain Bacteria; phylum Bacillota; class Clostridia; order Monoglobales; family Monoglobaceae; genus SIG440. The sequence goes on along the minus strand of JAZNLK010000138.1, from coordinate 1,091 downwards.
TCGGTCTTGAGAACCCCAAGGGCGAAGTTAAGTACATCTGTGCTGCATTCCCCTCAGCTTGCGGAAAAACCAACCTGGCAATGCTCATTCCTCCCAAGTTCCTTCAGGAAAAGGGTTACAAGGAATGGACAGTTGGCGACGATATCGCTTGGCTCCGTGTTGGCGAAGACGGCAGACTTTACGCAATCAACCCCGAAGCAGGTTTCTTTGGTGTTGCTCCCGGTACTTCTGAAAAGTCAAACTTCAATGCTCTTGAGGCAACAAAGAAGAATACGATCTTCACAAACGTTGCAATCAACGAAGAAGATATGACAGTTTGGTGGGAAGGTCTTGACAAGAATCCTCCCTCAAAGGCTATTGAATGGAAGGGCGCAAAGGTTGACGGCAAGGCTTATCCCGCTGACGGCAACAAGCTTGCGCATCCCAACTCAAGATTCACAGCTCCTGCAAAGAACTGCCCCTGCATTTCTTCAGAGTTCGAAAATCCCCAGGGTGTTCCGATTTCAGCAATCGTATTCGGCGGCAGACGTGCAAAAACAGCTCCGCTGGTATATCAGGCTCGTGACTGGGATCACGGTGTGTTTGTTGGTGCAACAATGGCATCCGAAACAACAGCCGCAGCTGCAGGTGCAGTTGGTGTTGTCAGACGTGACCCCATGGCTATGCGTCCTTTCGTTGGCTACAATATGGCTGACTACTTCCAGCACTGGTATGATATGGGCAAAAAGATTGCAAATCCGCCCCAGATATTCAACGTAAACTGGTTCAGACTGGACAAGGACGGCAACTTTATGTGGCCCGGCTTTGGCGACAATATGAGAGTTCCCAACTGGATTCTTGACCGTTGCGAGGGCAAGGTTGATGCTGTTGAAACAGAAATCGGCTTTGTTCCCAAGAAGGAAGACCTTGAGCTTGACGGTCTTGACCTCACAGACGAAGCACTCACAGAGCTTCTTTCAATCGACATCGATGCCTGGAAAGAAGATTTGGCAAACCAGAGAGAGTTCTTTGCACAGTTCGGCGACAAGCTTCCCAAGGAAATCAAGGAAAGCATGGACATCCTCGAAAAGAACCTCAACAAATAAAAAAAG
>JAZNLK010000137.1:0-4184 GCA_045579055.1 Clostridia bacterium | reverse complement strand
TCTTCCTAAGACCGCTTGGCCTCCGACTTATGACTTGAATATAATGAAGGACCGTCAGACTTTGATAAGCATAACAACAAGAGGACTTGAAGGTCTTGATGATGTTATGAAGGAAGCGAAGCCTGACCTTGTGCTTGTCCACGGTGACACTTCAACTACCTTTGTGGGAAGCTTGGCGGCATTCTATAATCAGATTGCGGTTGGTCACGTTGAGGCAGGACTAAGAACTTTTGATAAGTATTCTCCTTTCCCTGAAGAGGTGAACAGAAGACTCACGGGGGTTATTGCGGATATGCATTTTTCGCCAACAGAACGTAACCGTGAAAATCTTCTTCGTGAGAATGTGGATGATTCAACAATTTATATCACGGGTAACACTGTTATTGATGCACTTCAGACAACAGTTCGTCCTGATTATGTATTCAAAGATGAAGGTCTTGCTTCAATGAATTGGGACACCAAAAAGGTAATCGTTATGACAGCACATCGCCGTGAGAACCTTGGCGAACCTTTGAAAAATATCTGTCGTGCGGTCAAGAGGATTGTTGAAGATTATCCTGAGGTTGAGGTTGTTTATCCCGTTCATATGAATCCGGCTGTACGTGAAGTTGCATACAGCATCTTGGGCGATATGGAACGTGTGAAGCTGATTGAACCTGTTAATGCAGACGAACTTCACAACGCAATCAGCCGTGGATATATGGTTATGACGGATTCGGGCGGTCTTCAGGAGGAGGCACCTTCGCTCGGAAAGCCTGTTCTTGTTATGAGAAATGAAACCGAACGCCCCGAAGCTGTTGATGCCGGTACGGTTAAAATTGCTGGGGTCGACGAAGACGTGATTTATAATCTTGCAAAAGAACTGATTACCGATGAAGCGGCATACAACAAAATGGCAAAGGCTGTTAATCCTTATGGTGACGGTCATGCATCAGAACGTATTGTTCGGGCTATCGTCGAGAAGTATTGCAAATAAGAACAAAGGCGGCGTAGTGCAAGCTATGCCGCTTTATAGTGAATGAGGTGATGTCAATGGATATTTCAAAAGAATGTGTTGTTGCAGCAAAGGATTTGATTGAAAAAGCACATCTGAAAAAAGGGGATATTGTTGTAATCGGTTGCTCTACCAGTGAAGTTTTGGGAAGCAAATGGGGGACAAATTCAAGCCCCGACACTGCGAAAATCCTTTTTGAAAGTCTTTACGGTGTGTTCAAGGAGGCGGGAATATATATTGCCGCACAGTGCTGTGAGCATCTTAACCGTGCAATAATTATTGAACGTGAGGCAGTTCCTTTTGCAGAAGTTGTGAATGTTGTTCCGGTTCCCAAGGCAGGCGGCTCCTTTGCAACCCAGGCGTATGCTCATTTTGATGACCCTGTGGCTGTGGAGGAAATAAAGGCTGATGCGGGACTGGATATCGGTGCAACCCTCATAGGGATGCATCTGAAAAAGGTTGCTGTTCCGGTCAGACTTGAAGTGAGGACAATAGGTGAAGCACCGTTGTCTGCTGCTCGGACACGTCCCAAATTTATCGGCGGTTCAAGAGCGAATTATGATGAAAGTATGATGTTTTAGTGAAAGATGAGCCGACCTCTGTTTGTCGGCTCTGAATTTTCTTTAGCGATATTCGGTAAATGTATTTAGAGGTGTTACATAATGAAAAAAGGTATTTTATATGCTTTGATAACGGCTGTTTTGTTCGTTACTCTGGAGCCCGTAAGCAAACTGATTGCCAATGATGTTAATCCTTATGCCATAACATTCTGGCGGTTTCTGATTGGAGCAATTATTCTGCTCCCTCCGGCAATAATCAAAATAAGAAAAGAAAAAATACAGATAAAAGCGGCTGACTGGATCAGAATGATTTTGCTTGGAATTTTATTTATCTGCATAAGTATGGTTGTTCTTCAGGTTGCGGTGAAGCAGGCAGAAGCACCATCGCTGATTGCGATTATTTTCTCGGCAAACTCTGTGTTTACCATTCTTCTTGCATTTTTGATAAACAAGGAGAAGCTCACTTTGAATAAAACCATTGCACTTGTTTTGGGCGTGATTGGCGTTGTTCTTTGTGCGGATTTCAAGTCCGGGGCAAATTTGTCATCTGTTTTGCTTGCGGTGTTGGCTGCATTGACATTCAGCCTTTATACTGTTATAAGCCAGAAATACACCAAAAGAATCGGCGGTATAATCCAATCTTCGATTGTATTTCTGACGGGAAGTGTTATTTTGTTGGTTGCTCTTTTGATAATGGGAATTGATTTGTCCGTGAGCTTGGAGTTCAATACCATCTCAATCTTGTGTTATCTCGGTGTGTTTGTGACAGGCTTTGGATATGTTGCATATTTCAAGGCTATTGAAAAAGGCGGAGCGATTATGGCATCCTTTGCGTTTTTTATAAAGCCGATTCTGACACCATTTGTGACCTGGATTGTGAACGGAATTGTTCCTGATTTCAAAGTTTTCATTTCGGTTCTTTTTATCATGGCGGCATCGTATTTTGCTGTTTACAGAAAGAAAAAAGCAGAATAGATATTTATACATAAGTTTTTGTTGCATTTTTGGAAAATATATGATATAATATTTTCATATATGTAAAAAAGGAGTAGATAAAATATGGGTGAAATTATAGCGTTTGTCCTTTATTTTGTGATTGTTTTGGGAATTGGTTTATTCTTTTTCTTCAAATCATCCGGAAACAGCGAAAAGGACTATTTTTTGGGCGGTCGAAAAATGGGACCGTGGGTAACTGCAATGAGTGCTCAGGCATCTGATATGAGTGCCTGGCTTTTGATGGGGCTTCCGGGAAGTATTCTTGCATTTGGACTTGGTAAGGCGTGGATTGGTATCGGTCTTGCTCTCGGTACGGCTCTCAACTGGATTTTGGTTGCAAAAAGACTCAGAAAGTTCTCAAAGGCATCGGGTGACTCAATCACTCTCCCGCAGTATCTTTCAAACCGTTTCGCAACTGCAAATCCTGCACTCAAGATTATTTGTGCGGTTGTATTTTTGGTTAGCTTTACGCTTTATGTTGCATCAGCTTTTTCGGCAGGTGCAAAGGTTTTTGCGGATTTATTCCCGGAACTGGGTGTTGACAATGCAATGAAAATTTTTGCGGTAATTATTCTTGTTTACACATTTTTGGGCGGTTATAAGGCTGTTTGCTGGACTGACTTTTTCCAGGGTATTCTGATGCTTGTGGCACTTCTTGCTGTTCCGCTGGTTATTATGTTCACAAAGAATCTGGACACATCCGCATTGGACACAATTCGTGGCATTGACGGAACAGAATATTCCTTCACAACTAATTTGTTCGGTGCAAGCTGGCAGGAAATCATTTCAGGTCTTGGTTGGGGTCTCGGCTATTTTGGTATGCCCCATATCCTTGTACGTTTTATGGGTATTGAAAAGCCCAGTATGGTTAAAAAGAGTGCAACTGTTGCAATTGTATGGGTTGTAATTACATTGCTTGCAGCAATCGTAATTGCATATTTCGGCAGAATGCTTATTGGCCCCAGACTTTTGCTGACAGGTTCGCAGGAACTTGTTTTCGTTACACTTGCAAGAAGTCTCTTCCCGGGATTTATCGCAGGTATTCTTCTTGCGGCAATTATTGCGGCATCAATGTCCACTGCTGACTCACAGCTGCTTGTTGCCTCATCATCATTTACAAGTGATATCTATAAGCCTATCATAAGAAAACAGGCATCTGAAAAAGAGCTTCTTTGGGTAGGCAGAATTGTTGTTGTGGTTGTTGCTGTCATTGCGTATTTTATTGCAAGTAGCGAAGGTGCAGGAGCACAGGCGGTTATGAATATGGTGTCAAATGCCTGGGCGTTGTTCGGTGGTGCATTCGGACCGGTTGTTCTTTTGTCATTGTTCTGGAAACGTTTTACATATAAAGGAGCTGTTTTTGGTATCGTTGCCGGTGCGGTTGTTGATATTCTTTGGCTGATGCTTGATAAAATAACATTGGTTTGTGATGGTGGAAATGCAATTACCATTAATACATCGGCAATATATGAAATTATACCTGCGTTTATTGTTGGTTTTGTAACTTGTATTGTTGTTTCGCTCATTGACAAGAAGCCTTCAGATGAAGTATTGGCAATTTATGAAACTGCGACAGACGATAGCATTGATGACTAATTGAAGATAAGTATAAACAAAACGACCAAGTCGGAGGC